>CANHWS010000152.1 GCA_947464365.1 Cytophagaceae bacterium
GTTCAGAGAACGAGACCCAACAGCCCAACAACCTTAAGCCTGAATGATTAGCCCGTCACGATTTTCGATATGTTGTAGCCACGCCACTTTGCTAAAGATATGTGTAATTGGTTTGGTCTGTTTGCCTTTTTTGTCCTTTGGTCGTGATGTCAAGATAAAGGTGCCTAATGCCTATCAGGATGGCAAAATACTTGCTACTGTTTTCCTTCAGAAGGCGATAGATAGTGTCAGCAAGTCAGGTGGAGGATATTTGATGATTAATAGGGGTACCTACCTGACCGGTGGACTAGTCCTTAAGAAGGGGGTTAAGCTCTATTTAGGTTCTAAGGCCATTTTACTTGGCTCCACCAACCCTGCCGACTATGCTGATCATATCCCTGCCTACCAAAACAACATGAATCGGCAGAGCTACAAGGCTATGATCTATGCCGAAAAAGCCAAAGGTATCGGCATCGTAGGCAGTGGGCTGCTGGATGGCCAAGGAGATCATGAAAACTTTAAGTTTAAGGGTAACCAATATACCGACCGGCCTTTCATCGTTCGGTTTGTTGACTGCAAGGACGTTGAGGTGCTTGGTATAAAGTTTACTCGAGCAGCCAACTGGACCCAACAATACCAACACTGTGATGCAGTTGTGATCAAGGGCATTGAGGTGGACTGTTTCAGTAACCGCAACAATGACGGTCTGGATATTGACGCATCTTCCAATGTACTGGTCGAGGACTGCATCATTCATTCAGACGACGATGCCATTTGCCTCAAGAGCAGCAGCAAAGACGCCTGCAAGGATATTGCAATCCGCCGCTGCAAGGTCTCCAGCAACTGTAATGCTATCAAGTTAGGTACTGCATCCATTGGTGGTTTCCGTCGTATTTCTATCTCAGACATCACAATACTCCCCCCCAAACGCGCCAGTCATGTCTGGGTAAGGCAATGGGGATTGGCGGGTATCGCGCTTGAGATTGTAGATGGTGGCACTTTGGATGACGTTCGTCTCGAGGACATTACCATGCAGCAGGTCATGACACCCATCTTTATCAGATTGGGCGACCGAGGCAAGGGCATTGATAGTGTCAAGTTGGCACAAGTGGGACAGCTCCGGAATGTTACGTTGCGCAACATCAAGGCAACCAACCTCTTACGCACTGTCAGCAGCTGTATCGTAGGTATTCCTGGCCACCGTGTGCGCGATGTTTTGATGGAAAACATCACGATCGAGATGCCTGGTGGTGCCACTATTGGTGACCTTAAGGACACTGTTCCCGAAGTCATAGCAGGCTATCCTGAAAACAAAATGTTCGGTCCTATGCTACCTGGTAGTTTCCTATACCTGCGTCATGCAGAGGGGGTTTTCATTAAGGACTTTAAGTGTATGCTCAAGGCTGAAGATGCAAGGCCAGCCATTTATTTTGATGATGTCGTGAGTGCCTTCTTGATCAACTTCAAGTCGCCAGCACCGCTTAATGGCTACTGGATGAAGGCCCGCAACTCGAACGGTATTTATCTGGAGGACTGCAAAGCCATCGGCAAACCTGCGGATGTTATCTCTAAGGTCAACACCACCAATGTATTCCTGGAGGGGGTGAAGGTTAAGGCTAAGTAGGTAGCCAGACAATCAATTTTCTAGTCCATTGACATGGGACTGCACCCAAAGGCAGTCAGGAGGTACTTAATCTAAAAACTGCCCGAAGCACCAATCAAAAATGCCCGTATGATAGCATACGGGCACTTCTATGGTCTCGCAAGTCAATCGACGGTTAGACTTGGTCAATAACAAGTGGTAGATCATCTGTAACGGTGCCAATTGGTTGGCCTACTGGTTTGGCCTTTTTGCCAGCTAGTTTATTTTTCCACCCTTCAAACACCATGTAAACTGCAGGGACCAAGACTAAGGTCAGGATTAGAGAGCTAGATAGGCCCCCAATAATGACCCATGCCATTCCGTTCTTGATTTCCGCAGCATTGCCAGTTGCCATCGCAATCGGGAGCATGCCGAGAACCATTGCTAGGGTAGTCATCAGGATGGGGCGTAGGCGCTCCTTGCCTGCCTCAATCAACGCATCTCGCACCGAAAGCCCACCTTCCTTCAACTGATTGGTAAAGTCAACAATCAATATAGCGTTTTTGGATACTAGTCCTAAGAGCATGATCAAGCCCACGATCGAGAACAAAGATAGATCTTCGCGTGCCAAGGCAAGGGCCAGCAAGGCACCCACCAATGCTACCGGGATCGAGAAAAGGACTACAAATGGATAGAGGTAGGAGTTGTAGAGAGCTACCATTACGAGATAAATCAGGATAATGGCAACCAACAATGCCAACCCTAAGCTGCCAAAAGCATCAGCCTGCCGCTCGAGGTTACCCTTATAGCTGACAATGGTGCCTGTGGGTAGGTTTAACTTGGCTATGCGTCCCTTGATCTCTTCACCCACAGTACCAATTGGGCGGCCAACAACGTTAGAGTTTACGGTGCGAGAGGCAATCCGATTATACCGCTCTAGTTTGCCTGCACCTGTTGATGAGGCTATAATTGTGACCTCCTTCAGTTCGATAAGTTTGCCACTTGCTGCCCTGATCGGGATTTTTGCAACATCATTGATGTTGCGGCGGTCAAACTGATCAAGCTCTAGACGGATGGCATAGTCTTGGGGGCCTTCGCGGAATTTTTCGTTGTCTTGCCCCGCAAATGCGGTCTGGAGTGCTAATCCGATATCCTGCACGCTGATACCAAACTGTGCCATCTTGTCTCTGTCGAGACTAATGGTCAGCTCTGGTTTGTTTTCGTCATTACTTAGTGATACGTCTGAGGTGCCTGGTACCAACTTTACTTCTTTCTGGATTGCACGACATGCAACTGCAACTGCCTCAATATCGGGGCCTTGGACCAAGATCTGGATTGGGTTTTCAGTTGCATTACCCGTGATACCAACTTGAGCTATGGATACCTTCAGGCCTGGGATCTTGGTCAGGGCTGGTTTGATTCTAACACCAAAATCCTCTGTACTAAAGGTCCGGTTGGTCTTTGGGCCAATCCCTACCGTCATTTCTGCTAAATAGTTATTGTTGCTTGACGCAAAGCCCGAACTGGTGTAGCCAACGCTTGTGTTCAAGGATTTGACTTCCGGGAACTGCATCAGGATCTTTTCAGCCTCCATGGTCAGTGCATTCATTTCTTCCAACGAAAAATTCTGTGCCCCTTCTAGCTTAACGACCAGCTCCCCACGGTCGCTTTCTTTGATGAAAGTAGTGCCAATGAAACCTTTACTAACCAGCTGCAAGGAGGCTACAAAAATCACGATCACGCCGATGAACACCCAACGTTTATGGCTGAGACACCATACCAAAACGCCTTCATACCAATGTTGGAGGCCTACAAACCAGCTTTCGAAATAGCGGCCCATACGGGCCATTAGGCCCTTTCCATTCAGGTCCTCTACCTTACCAAAGCGGCTGGCTAGTAGTGGGGTGATCGTGAACGACACCACCAAACTCATCAACGTGCTGAACACGACAACTAAGGCAAACTCCTTTAGGATATTACCTATCAAGCCTGAAACCATTGCCAGCGGAAGAAATACAACAACATCTACTAAGGTGATTGAGACAGCTGTGAAGCCGATTTCGTTCCGGCCATCAATGGCTGCTTGCCTACCGGATTTACCCATCTCGAGGTGACGTTGGATGTTCTCCAGCACAACGATCGAGTCATCCACCAAGATGCCGACAACAAGCGATAGGCCCATTAAGGTCATTAGGTTGAGGCTGAAGTCCATCACGTACATAGCTGCAAAAACCGAAATGATGGAGGTCGGGATCGAAACCATCACGATTAGGGCATTCCGCAGGCTATGCAGGAATACCAGCATTACCAAGGCTACCAGGATGATCGCAAACACCAAATCTTCCATCACAGCATGGGCCGAAGCAAGCGTAAAGACCGAGCTATCGTTGACGATTTGCATCTTGAGGCCTTCGGAGGCATGTTGTTTTTCGAGCAGAGCTACTTCTTTCCGGACTGCTTCGCTTACTGCGACTGCATTAGCGTCCGATTGTTTACGGACATTGATGCCAAGTGAGTTGTTGCGCATATACCGGCTAATGGAAGATGACTCTGCTAGGCCATCTTCAACATCGGCTAGGTCACTGAGTTTGATCGGGCTTTTGTTCCCAGAGCCACTGATGTAGAGATTGCGTAGGGTTTCCAGATGCTCGATCTTACCACCTAGCCTCAGGGTGTATTGTTCGCCATTGTTCTCGATTTTGCCCGTCGGGAATTCTGCATTTGCACGTTGGATTGTGGCCAAAACCTCATTGAGCCCAATCTGGTAGGCTTTTAGCCTATATACGTTTATATTAACATGGATCTCGCGCTCTGACCCACCAATCAGGTTAACCTGCCCTACACCACTAATCTTGCTTAGTCTAGCAGTGATTTCGTTTTCGGCCAGGTCATGCAGTTTGGTATCAGTGATATTGGCCGTTACGGCCAGCTTTACCACCGGGAAGTCATCAGTATTGATTTTAGATAAGGCAGGGGATCCGGCCTCATTAGGTAGCTTGGTTAAAACCTCATTGATCTTGCGTTGAGCATCCTGCAAGGCAGCATCTACATTGGCGTTCGCATTAAGCTCTATGATAATCAGGCTTAGTCCTTCTTGGCTTGTAGAGCGTAGGTTATTGATGTTTTCAACACCAGAGACAGCATCCTCCAGCACTTTGGTGACAGAGTTTTGGACCTCGTAGGCTCCTGCCCCAGGATAAATGGTCGCGACGGTGACGGTTGGCGCATCAAACTTGGGCAATAGGTTATACTTGAGTTTGGTGTAGGCAAAAGCACCCGCCAAGGCCAATATCGTAAACACAACCACCACTAAGGTGGGGCGTTTGATCGCTAGTTCTGAAATAGACATAGTGGTTAGGTAGGGTTATTTGATGAAGGTAACGGCGCTGTTTTCGGATAGGTTTTGTTGACCTTTGGTCACGACTACTTCGCCTACTTTTAATCCACTTTTCAGGATGAGTTGATCACCAACTGCACGCTCTATCATGATGCTGCGGCGGTTGGCTTTGGCGTTGGTCACCACAAAAACGCTCGCATCTTTGACAGAACCCAAGAGGCTGCTACGTGGGATAGTAAGAGACCTCTGGTTTAGCGGGATCGAAAAGTTAGCTTGTACAAAGGTTCCAGCTTTGAGCATTCCTGAGCTGGTGTGGTCTAAGCTGAGCTCAACAATGTACTGATGGGTGGCGTCTGTCGTAGGGCTGATGAAGCTAATATTGCCTCGGAACGTTTTGTTGGGCAGTGCCTCAGCAGTGATCTCAACTGACTGGCCTAGCCTCAGAAGATATACATCTGATTCAGATATCAGGACCTTGGCTTTTAGTTTTGATACATCAATCAAGGAGCCTAGCTGACTACCAATATTGACGAAAGTGCCTTCCTCTGCTGTTTTTTCGTAGATTACGCCGGTGAAAGGAGCACGTACCAGCGCATCATCAAGTTCTTTGGCTGCACGTTCGAGGGCGTTTTTAGCATTGAGGTAGTTGTTTTTGGCAGCGATGTAGGCCTGCTCCGTCACTGCACCACCTTTGTATAATGTTTGTTGACGTTCCCAGTCAGCGGTTTCCTTGTCAAGGGATTGCTGGGCACGTTCAACAGCTAGTTTTCGTAGTCGGTCATCAATGCGTGCGATAATCTCACCTTTTTGCTTGTGGCTACCAAGCTCAATAAATAGTTGGTCCAGCTTGCCGCCTGTTGGGGTCAACAACTTCGCGATATGGCTAGGTTCTAAGGTGCCTATTGTGCTAAACCGATATACAATAGCTGACTCTGCAACGCTGGTGGCAGCCACAGGGACTGGCAGCACAACGTTTTTAGGCTTTGACTTTTCGTCGATTACCTTTTTGTTGGCATATAGTTTCCAGCCAATTGCTGTAACCAAGACGATCAGTACGAGGATGCCGATTGCTTTTTTCATGGTGGTTTATTGTTGTTGTGGGGTGTCTAGTTGGAGATAGGTAAAGAGCGTGCCACGAGCTTTTTCGAGGTCTAGTCGGCTTACATATAGCTGGAGCAAGGAGTTGAAGTAGTTGTTCTTGGCCGTGTTAAAGCTAGACTCAGCACTCAAAACATCCTGAGCTGTTGCAGACCCGTTGTTGAACTCAAACCTTGTAGTGGTTAGGATGTCTTGGGCAAGGCTTAGGTTATTCCGCTCGTTATTGATAGACTTGATTTTGCTGTCGTAGCTGAGCTGCGCATTGGCTACGTCCTTACTAATGCCAACCTTTAGGTTGTTGAGGTTGGTGTTCGCTTTTGTCGCTGTAAGCAGGTTCTGTTGGTTCCGAAAGTGTCTTTGGCCCCCATCGAAGATCGGGATATTCAGCCTTAGGCCGATGACACTATTGGGGTACCATTGTTTTTTTGTATCCGTAAAGTCAAACTGATTTGACAGTGCCTGAGTGCCATAAGAACCTGTGGCGGAGAGAATCGGGTAGTATCCTGCTTGGTTTTTAGCTCTATTCAGCTCCGCAATACTGACCTGGATTTCCTGTAGTTGGTAGTCAGTTCTGTTATTGACAATCCACTGTTGCAGCCCTGACCCTGTTGGCACGTCAAGCAAACTGGTGTCAGTGAGGGTAATGGTGGCCTCTGCTGGTAACCCAAGGTGGTACTTGAGGTTGTTTTGGGCCTGGGCTAGGGCGGTCTTAGCTTGTTCTATCTGATAGATAGCACTGTTGCGGTTGACCCTAATACGGTCAAGGTCAATTTTACGGGTGGCGCCGTTCCTGAACTTGAGCTCAGTTTGTCCTAAGAGACGGTCGTTTTCAGCCAAATTACGGCTCAGGGTACCTAGCTGCTTTTCTACTAGTACAACTTGGTAGTATTGAGCAGCGACCATATAGGTAACATCCTCCTTAGCCTTACGGATATTCTTTTCGGCATATAGGTCGCTTACTTTAATGGCTTTTAGCCCGGTCCAGAAGGTTTGGTCAAATAGTTTGAACTCACCCTGTATCCTGGCCGTGACATTATACTGGGTTCCAAACTTAACAGCTGTAAACTCGCCAGGCTTCCCACCAAAAATTTGCGATGGCAACAAAGTAGTCTGGATCTGGAGATTGTCATCTAGGCTTGCCACACCACTGATCTGCGGCAAAGCCGATGCTATTAGCTCATCCTTCTGGTAGCCAACTTGCTGTTTATCAAGCTCCGAGAGTTTGACTTGATAGTGGTTTGTTAAAGCAAAGTTGACCGCTTGTTTGAGGCTGAAAGATTGGGCCTGGGCCCTATGGTTTGGCAGGATGAGGCCAATGATCAGTAGGGAGCAAAGGCCAGTAAAAGTAATTTTCATAGTGGTTGGTTTGTGCTGCAGTAAGCTTGAGGAGTTAGTGTTGGTCGGACATATACGATTGACAGAATCGCTCTAATGCCGCCTTTAGATGGATACGGACCTGTTGGTTTTCGAGCTCAAGTTTGGACATGAGGTGATTGGTTTTTGTCAGGAGGATGTAGCCATTGATCAAGACCCATAGATTAGTAAAGGTCATTAATGGGTCATGCCCTGATGGGGTGATTTTGCTCATCAGACCATCCATCACTGTCCTGATTTGCCCAATCTGATCAGGGTGTTGGTCATGGATCATTTGCATGACCTCGGTGCTGAATAAGAGGTCAAAGATTTCAGGGTTCAGGATAGCATGGTCAAATCTGGCCAGGGCAAAACTGATCAGTAGCTCAGCTGGAGACTTTGTGGTATCCGCCATAATACTGAGCATGGAGGACTGAAACTCACGAATTGCACCACCTAACAAATCCACTAACAGCTCCTCCTTGCTAGCGAAAAACTGATAAACCACAGGTGGTTGGTAGTTGATGGCAGTGGCGATTTTACGGATCGTTAAGGCCTTCCAACCTTCCTCTTTTCCGATCTGCCAAGCTGCCTGCAGGATCTGCCCACGAAGGTTTTCCTTGTGTTGCTCGCGTCGGGTTAGGGCTTTGGGCTTTTCCGTCTTTTGAGTGCTTAACATCTTTAGATTATCTAACAGCGTTAGCAAAAGTACGAATAAATAACCTATGGGCAATGTTTGTCCCTGCAATGGGCCATGTTTGCCGACATAAGGCCAGATTTAGCATCCTAACTGACTGGATTTTTTGCTCGTGTAGCAATAGTTGCCGACCAAATTGGTTGGCGTTTTCAGACAAGCTAAAGGCCAAGCCTGACCGTGCAAAGGGGTAGTTACAACGCACCTACTTAGGTTCTTTATTTTCCTTTGTTATCAGGACAAAGAGTGTGCTCGTACCAATGCATATAGCCTTAGTTGGCCAAGCACTTGTGGTTCGATTAGGCTCTA
>CANHWS010000153.1 GCA_947464365.1 Cytophagaceae bacterium
CTACACATGCCAGCATTTTTGGCATTGGGGTTGCTCTTCGTTAAGCCACTGACCCTGCCTTACCTCCTAGATAGAGCCAAACGCTTGCTAATCCCGTTTGTGGTGATGATAAGTGTTGGGCCAGCTGTAGGATACCTACTTTTCTATACCTTCCCGAAGTTCCTACGGGGGCATATCCCAGATACTGGCCCCCTGATTTGGCTAGTCTGCTGGTTGCTGACACTCGTGGTTTGGGCACTTTCCTTTAGCGCAATCAAGCAAAGCCCTTTGTTTGACCGGCTGAAACTAGGAGTCTTTTATTGCTGGATCTTGGTCGGTATCCTCAGCCTTGGCTATAACCTTTGGCAAGAGCCCACCTATGGCCCTACCCTACTAAAACAGATTTTATGGGGCAATTGGCACCATGTTAGGTCAGTATTCTGGTTTTTGCCAGCCTTATTCACACTCACGATACTAGGGGCCGGTTTGTTGCGCCTACCAGCCAAATACCGTTGGTGGACCATAATGGTGATTGGGCTTGGGACTTGGGCCCTTCTCCCCCAGCTGATTGAATTCCATCCCAATATTCCTTGGGGTCTGGATGTGGCACTCGTGTTGTTACCCTTGGCCATGGCTGCTCGTTGGCTGAAACAAGTTCATGATTTGGGTGACTCAGACAAAAGCAGATGGCAATCATGGATGGTTTTTGCAATCATATTGGGCTTTGCATATCGGCAGATCCCGATAAGCACCGTGCAAGGCTATAGCCACAAAGTGGATGTATCACAACTTAATTTGCCATGGCTATGGCTGCCCCTCGTCTTTGGTCTGAGCTATTACTATTGGAGTGCCTTAATATCTTACCGCCGGCCTACTTGGCTATCGTATATCGGCCAACGGACCATGCCCATTTTTGCGCTCCACCTACCGCTGATGGCTACTATGAGGCAGCTTACTAACACAGTAGCCCCTTGGCCATGGCTCCAGTTTACGCTAATCGTCTTGGCGGGTGTCGCTATTCCCATCTTGGTAGCATCTGTATTGAGCCGCATTGACAAAAGGTTCAGCTATTGGGGGCTAGCATAGGACCTAAGCCAACCAATCTTACCGACTAAGGCGTGACAACTCCGCCTTGCCTACTTCTTGTTCTATCCCTTTAATCAGTGCCTGGTAAGCCTTGATCGTGATGCCATAACGAGCTTCGGCTATATCGTTGCAATCGGCAAGGTTCATCATCAATAGCCGGCAATAATCTGTACTAATACACTTGTTTAGGTTCGTGATGCCGCCCGAGGTATCTACCAC
The DNA here is from genome assembly GCA_947464365.1 of Cytophagaceae bacterium. GTDB lineage: Bacteria > Bacteroidota > Bacteroidia > Cytophagales > Flexibacteraceae > CANHWS01. The sequence goes on from CANHWS010000153.1 coordinate 1,285, forward strand.
CATACGTTTGCGTAGGTAGGGCGAGAGTTCGTTTTTCACCAACTCGTTACAGGAGTTTGCCGCCAGTAATAAGTTGGGTACATCCTCCTGATAAAGCGTAAAAATATCGGTCAGCAATTGATTGTTTTTCCAGATGTCAAGTTCGCCATGTGCTTTCAAGACCTCATAACAAGCAGTGTTCGGGATAAGGACGGTTGTGCTATAAAGTGTCCAGCTATTTGACGCCAAAAATGTAGGATCATTGAGCTTGCCACTGCCCATCAGATAAAAGTTGCGGTAGGCTTCCGCCTTTTGGTGCAGTGCTGCAGAGTCCGTCTTGAGTTCTTCTAGGTCACGGAGCAAATCCTTGTGCAGACCGACCAATAGCTCGATCGCCCGATCCTTACGATCGAGGTCCTCCTTGTAGTTCTCGACAGCAAGGCCCAAGACGATACCCACCACAATCGTGATGATCTCCCCAAAAAATGTTGCGATCCGGAACTGCCACGTAGGTCCTGGCTTCATGAATCGGCGGATGATACCCTTCATAATACCCCTCAAAGTACGCCAAAATCCAAAATCAGCATACCCTAGGCAGTATGTTTTAACAAAAATGCCCATCTTAGCCCCCATGATAGAGTCGTTCTGGGACCAACATAAGGGCGGAGTCACCCGCCAAATCCCCGCCAAAGTCCATAGCTGGCAAGCTCACCACCGCCGCCCCAATTGCTGGCTCGTGCGTGATCTCAACTGCTGCCTGTCAATCACCATCCTGAGTGATTACATCATCAGAGTACGGATGGCACCCAATGGCACCTTCCTAGAAGACTTTTCGTACGGCCTTCAGCACTATGACCACGAGCTAACCAAACGCCCCTCCGTCACCGAAAAGGACGATGTCATTATCTGGAAAACAGCCGCAATCCAGCTCGAGCTGCAAAAGTCAAACTTCCGCATCAAATTCAAGGACCTAGAGGGCAACTTGCTTTGCGAGGATAAAGAAGGCTTCAGCTGGGAAGAAAACATTGCATACGGTGGCTACACCGTCTTCAGTAGCAAGGCCTACCGCCCCAACGAGTATTTTTATGGCCTAGGCGACAAGGCCTGCGACCTGAGCCTCAACCGCAAACAATTCACGCTCTGGAGTACCGATGCCTATGCCTTCGAGCGCGGCACGGATCCACTGTATCGCAACATTCCGTTCTATATTGGGCTGGACAACAGCGTTTGCCACGGCATTTGGTACGACAATACCTACAAAAGCTATTTTGACTTCGGTGTCCACCAGCCAGACCAAGTCAATTTTGTGGCCGAAGGTGGCGAGCTGCAATACTATTTCATTGCCGGCCCCCACATGATGGATGTCGTCAAACGATACAGCAACCTAACAGGCACAGCCCCCATGCCACCGCTTTGGGCCTTAGGTTTCCACCAATGCCGCTGGAGCTACTATCCCGAGTCCAAACTCCATGACCTCGCCAAGGAGTTCCGCACCCGCAAAATCCCGTGTGACGCTCTCTACCTCGACATCGACTACATGGATGGGTACCGCTGCTTCACCTGGAACAAGGACTACTTCCCGGACCCTAAAAAGCTAACTGACACCCTCAAAGAGGACGGCTTCCATACAGTCGTGATCGTGGACCCGGGCATCAAGATCGACCCCGAGTACCCAATCTATGCCGAAGGCCACGCCAAAGGCTATTTCTGCCGCCGTGGGGACGACTATTTTATGGAAGGCCCAGTTTGGCCAGGCCGTTGCCAGTTCCCCGACTTCACTAACCCCGAGGTGCGTGAATGGTGGGGCAGCAAATTCCAGTCCTTGATGGACGAAGGCGTAGCCGGCATCTGGACCGATATGAACGAACCTTCTGTGTTCGGCATGGGCACCTTCCCGAACGATGTGCGTCACTATTACGAAGGCCTCAGGGGTAGCCACCGAAAAGCCCACAACGTCTATGGGATGCAGATGGCACGCGCCACGTTTGAGGGGATAGGTAAAATCACCAAAAACAAACGGCCATTCGTTATCACCCGCAGCACCTACAGCGGGGGCCAGCGCTATGCCGCAGCCTGGACTGGTGACAACATCGGCAGCTGGGATCACCTACGGCTAGCATGTGTACAAACACAGCGCATGAGTATGAGTGGCTACAGCTTCGTCGGCTCGGACATCGGCGGCTTCACTGGCAATGCCAACGCCGAGCTCTTCATCCGCTGGATACAGTTAGGAGCTTTCAGTCCGTTTATGCGCGCCCACAGCAGTGGCGACACCATCGAACGCGAGCCCTGGAGCTATGGCCCAGCAGCTGAGGCCATCATCAAACAGTACATCGAGCTTCGGTACAAACTACTGCCCTACCTGTATTCTGCCTTTTGGGAGAACCACAAGTACGGCTTCCCGATCTTGCGCCCAGTTGTAATGGCCGAGCAGCAAGAGGCTAACAACGCTTGGCGTCAGGACGAGTTCACCCTTGGGGACAAGATTTTGGTCTGCCCTGTGCTCGACCCGGGCGTCCAGAGCCGTGTAGTATATTTGCCAAAAGGCGAGTGGTATCACTACTGGACACGCGAACGTTACGAAGGACCGCGCGAAAACCAGGTCCCGGCACCGATAGATGTCATGCCGATATTTGTCCGGGCTGGCGCTGTTATCCCCGAGTATCCCGTCTGGCAATACGTTAACGAGTTCCCGATAGAGGAGATGATCCTCAATGTTTATCATGCCAACTACACCGTCAATTCGTTTATGTACGAAGACCACGGCGACACCTTGGCATATCAGCAGGACATCTATACCGAGAAGAAATTTGTGATGGAAGGCCATCCAGATGGCTTTACCCTCCGCCAGTCCGACATTGGGCTATATACTCCACGGTACGAATACTATCGCTTACGCGTCATCGGTTTGCCACGCCAGATGTCAGACATCGTTGTTGACGGTAAAAAGGTAACTGACTTTACTTGGGATGACGATCTTAATCAGTTGGAGTTTGTCGTTTTCAAATCCTTTAAGCAGGTGACAGTCCAGTAGATAGTAAAGACCAAACCATCAAAAATATAGACGAACGTGTATTTATATACGTTCTCTAACCTTTTATTTGTTTTTATTTTTTTCCAAGATTACTCTGATTGTCAAAATCATTTGTAGGATATAGACTAAAAACGAAGCAACGAAGTACCATTGATGTAATATTTTACTAGTTTTACGGGCTTTCATAGCCTCGGGTTGCCTTCGTTTTTGGTGCATGCTATGGCAGTAACTTTCAGTACCCCATCTGAGTAGATGTGCTACCCTAATTTTTGCAGGGCTTATCATCCTTCTTATTTCAGTCCGTATCTACGATCATCACCATGGCCAAACTCAAGAACATCATCAAACAACTCAGTGCTGACGACTATCAGACACTGTATGACAACCTGATGGTCAGCAATGCCGAAAAGTCGGCCACGCTGCTAAAGTTCATTCGCGAGAAGGCCATGAGCGACGGCAAGATCATGGAGGAGCTGGACGTCAACACCAACGCCTACTACACCCTCCGATCACGCCTCAACCAAAAGATAGAAGAGTATCTGCTCCAGCAGATTGAAAATCCACGGACCGATCTCCTCAAAAAAGTCGCAAACGTATCCGAAGTCGTCTTTACCAAAAAGCGGGCAATTTCTGTAGCCACCCTCAAGAAGCTAGAGAAAGAACTACTGGACTATGACTTGGCCAACGAACTGACCGTTGTGTACAAGAACCTCAAGAAGCTGCACATCAACACGCCCGAGAGTTTCCAGTACAGCCAGCTATATAACCGACACATCGCCTACATGCTGGCCCTCGACAAGGCCGAGGACCTATTGGCTGAGTATTTCAAGAAGTACGGATCGTTTACACTTACGGGGTCCGAGATAGAGAAACTCGAGCTAACCCTCATGTACAACGAAATGGTCAATGTGGCCCGTTTGTACCAGAGCCACCGCCTCTATGTTTATATGCAGTGCATGGCTATCTTCCACCGTTTCTTTGTCGAAACCACAGAAAAGCCCGAAGACGAACCGATAGAGGACATCCTAACCGCTATCGAAAAGATATTCGAGACCTATAACCTCGATGCCATCTACTTCAACCTCCGCACCGTTTTTGACTTCCTGAAGCTGGTCTATTACAACCAGTACAAAGTTTACAAGAAGGCCGAGAAGTATTATGAGGACGTCAACGAAGACTCCCCAATGCTGCTGACCAACTACAGCCTCTATACCTACCCTGCCTTGTTCCTGACCATGAAGCTAGACAGGCACCTGCGGCTCCAGAGCGAGGACACTCTCTACGAAGAGAACAAACTCCTCTTTGACGACTACGAGGCTGACAACAACGACGTACCCAAGTACATGACCTATATGTGCTACCGTGCACTTTGTTGTTTCTACAGCAAACATTATAACGAAGCCGAAAAGACCCTTTTCAACCTCCTGAACGACGTCAACCTCAAGAAGTTCCCTCAGGCCATGATCGAGGCTAAACTACTGCTCTCTTTGCAGTATTGTATGAAGGGCGACCTCGACCTTTTCAACCAAAGCATCAATAGTATCCAGCGCACCGTCCGGATGTTAGACGACAAAAGCGAGCACGTCACCCTGCTGGTCAAGCTGATGAAAACAACCCTCAGTGAAGGCAAAGTAGGCAAAGAACAAAAACTCAGGGCCATCATAGACAAGCTGCGCAATATCAAGGTCAACAGGTTCTCGCCCATCATGCACATCCGGCTCGATGACGAGCTGATCCATCGCCTTACCCATGATCTGGTAATCAGCTACTAGGCAGCCATAAGGTCCAATCAACCTCAGAAAACGATCAATAAAGCAGATTTTGGCAACAAAGTCTGCTTTTTTATGCCTGCATAGCTCACGATCAAGCGCCAATCTAACAGGTCGCCTTGCCTTCGCCCCCTTGGCTGATGTACCTTTGTGGAGATCAGGACCTGCTTGGGTGATTTGCCATATCAGTTACAAATTGCCTAGCCTTGATGCGCCACAAACAGCCAGTAGCCTGAGCCATTCCTTTGCACCTCCAACGCCTCATCCTTGCCGAGTTCAAAAGCCACCAAAGCCTGGAGGCACATTTCGGCCCTGAGCTCAACTTCATTGTGGGGCCCAACGGCAGCGGCAAAACCAATATCCTGGAGGCCATTAGCTATTTGTGTCTAGGCAAAAGCGCTTTCCAGCCCCATGACCGATTTACGCCTAACCAGGGCCAATCGGGGGCTGCGTTTTTCAGCACCATCGGTTGGTTCGACAGTGGCAATGACACCACAGACAAAATCCAGGTCAGCCAGCAGGCTGGCACACGCAAACAGATCAAACGAAACGACGCACCCTATGCCAAGATGGCCGAGCACGTCGGCAACTTCCCAGTCGTTTGCATCATCCCGGACGACGTCTATCTGATCCGCGAAGGGGCCGAAGAAAGACGGCGATTTTACGATACCCTCCTCTGCCAACTTAGCCAGCCTTACCTCCAGACATTAGGACAGTATAACCAATACTTGGCCCAACGCAACGCCTTACTCAAGCAGTTTCTGGATCGGCAATATCAAGACCTAGATCTATTAGCAACCTATACGCCCCCGTTGGCCTCCCTTGGCGAGGTGCTTTATCAGTTTCGCCGGGCCTTTGTCCAGGACTTTATGCCTCACTTTGTGGCCTATTACCAATTCCTAAGTCAGGAGACCGAAGCACCTACCATCACCTACAAAAACCAGCAAGACGACCAACAGTCCTTAGCCGACCAGTTAGCCACCTCCCTCCAGACCGACCTAGCCATAGGACGTACAACAGTCGGCCCTCATAAAGACGACTATGAGTTTTTGCTCAATGACCAACCGCTCAAAAACTTTGGATCCCAAGGGCAACAAAAATCCTTCCTAGTAGCCCTGAAGCTAGCCCAGTACCAAGTGCTGGAAGAAAGCAAAGGCCTCAAACCACTGCTGTTGCTGGACGACATCTTCGACAAACTGGACCAAGCCAGGATTGCTTCATTGCTACAGCTCGTGTCCGACAACAAATTTGGGCAGATCTTCATCACCGATGCCCAGCCCGATCGGTGCCGCCAATGGGCCTCTGGCCTCAGCGCTCAACAGAACTTTTTGGTACTCCCTCTGGGCCTGCCAGAACTTGCTACCTAACAAGACCAACTCCCCAACTAATACCCAAACCTACGCCCAAAAGTGTGGTCAACCCGAACACGACCAAGCACATCCGGTTTGAGACCAGATAGGCAAATCCGAAAAAAACCATACATTTATCGGCAGATTATTTTACCCGCCGAACGCAACCAAATTTAGAATGATAACGAACACCCTGCTGGGCAGCTTACGTGCAAGTTGGCTGACCACACTCAGCTTGTTGCTGACTTTTGGCCTCAGTTGCCTCACACAGTCAGCTCTCGCCCAAACGCCAGCCGTGATTGTGGAGCAAGACTTTGCGCCTGGCACACCTGTCAATTGGCACGAATACACCACCAAACTCTTGTGGGGTACCTACACAACGCCTACTTCGGCCTTTAGCATAGCCCCTATTACAGATAACCGCGGCATCACCAACAATGCCATCACGGTAACTGACTCGGCGATGAAATATGCGGCCTACCAACTGCCAAATGGCCTCCGTACCAGCCAAGTCCTCGATTTTGACCTTGGCACCCTTGACCGCAGCCGTGGAGATAGCATCACCGTAGAGCTTGACCTCTTATGGCCTATCCTGAGCTCAGGTGGCGAAAAAGGCCGTGTCGTCGTTGCCCTCATGCACCAGAACCCAGACTTTGCCAACATCCCATTTGGCCTTGTTGATAGTGTAGGCCTTCTTGCACCCTTTGGCCGCCCAGCCTATAATTGGCGAGTCACTAACCGCCTACCGCTAGGCCAGAACCAATATGCTCATCTCTTCTATGGCGGTGGCAAGGACCGCGAAGGTGAAGTCGAGAAATTTAGCAACC
>CANHWS010000154.1 GCA_947464365.1 Cytophagaceae bacterium
CCTGCTTTTTAGCCTCTTTTTCTATTACAAGTCTAGCGGGTCTTACCTCCTGATCTTGATCGCAAGCATCGTGATCGATTGGTTGGTGGCGCTCGGCATTGTACGGTGGCGCACTACACCTTGGGCTAAGGTTTTACTCGTTGTTTCGGTCGTGCTCAACTTGGCCTTGCTAGGCTATTTTAAGTACTCTAACTTCCTGCTCGGTAACCTATTTTGGCTGCATGGAGAGCCCTTTCATGCTTGGGATATTTTCCTGCCAATCGGCATTAGTTTCTACACCTTCCAGACCATTAGCTACGTAGTGGATAGCTATCGAGGGACCATAGTGCCAACCAAAAGCTTGTTGGACTATGCCTTCTATATGTCCTTCTTTCCCCACTTAGTGGCGGGGCCTATTGTACGAGCACGTGATTTCCTGCCCCAGATCAAGAAGATTACCTTTCCGTCGAATGCAGAGATCAACCTAGGTGCCTTCCTCGTGATTAAGGGCTTGATCAAAAAGGCCATCATTGCAGACTACCTAGCCCGATACGCTGATTTGGTTTTTACCCACCCGGCGGGCTACTCTGGGTTTGAGAACTTGGTGGCGATGTATGCCTATACCATCCAGATCTATTGTGATTTCAGCGGCTATACCGATATGGCCCTAGGTTTGGCTGCTATCATGGGTTATACCCTAGCCGAAAACTTTAATGCCCCCTATACTGCTGTCAACATCACTGAGTTTTGGCACCGTTGGCATATTTCGCTTAGCACATGGCTACGAGATTATGTCTATATCCCATTAGGCGGGAACCGTAAGGGCGAGGCGCGCCAGTCTGGTAACCTATTGGTTACGATGCTGCTAGGCGGCCTTTGGCATGGTGCCAGCTGGAAATTTGTAATCTGGGGAGCATTCCATGGCACGGCCCTGACGCTACACAAATATTGGTCCCGGCTGACCAAAAACGTCCTCTGGCTTGATAGCCCTCTGATGCGTGTTGTAGGTGTGGTGCTGACCCTACACTTTGTAGCTGTGCTATGGGTCTATTTCCGCGCTAGTGATCTGGACCTTGCCAATGCCATGCTGAGTCAGATCTGGTATGATACAGACGTCATGACCTTGCTGCCAGCATTTATAGATACCCGCCCCTTGGTGTTGGGCGTCCTGGGACTAGGGCTTGGCCTTCATTTCCTGCCTGCAACTTGGAAAAAATGGTGCCAATCCACATTCACCAAGGCGCCTTGGGTGGTTAAATGGCTGTTTTTCCTAGCCGTTGTGCAGGTTATCCTTCAGTTTGCAGACCAAGAGGTGCAGCCTTTTATCTACTTTCAGTTTTAGGTCCTGCTGATCATTTGGCGGTTTGGTGTTATCTTGATGCAAGAACATCAACCATCTATCCTCCATGCCGATCTACCGAGCCACCGTTGCAGACCTAGAGCAACTTGTCCCGCTTTACGAACAATATCGGTCCTTTTACGATCTGGCAAATGACACCAAGGCAGTTGCCGATTTTTTGGGTACTCGGCTCCGTAATCAAGATACCACGCTCTTCGTTTCTCGAGACACGAAATCTGGCGCCATAATGGGTTTTGTACAGCTCTTCCATAGTTTCTCGATTTACGAGCTGAGTGCCTACTTTATCCTGAATGATGTCTTCGTGGTGCCAGCGTTTCGCAAGCAAGGAGTAGGTTCAGCTTTGCTGGAGGTAGCCAAGCAACACTGCCTCGATGCTGGCGGCCGGGGGCTCTTGCTCGAGACAGGTATCGAGAATTACAATGCACAATCGCTCTACCTTAAGGCTGGGTTCAAGCCCATGGCTGACGTGGTCTTTATGGGCTGGGAAGCCGATAAAGCAATTGACTATAACAAAGTAGGGTAGCCTTTATAAGCACAAAAAACCTCCGCCAACGAATGACGGAGGTTCTTTGTATGGGATTTTTAGTCTAGATAAGAAATAGATGCCTAAATTAAGCATTCTGGATTACCTGAAACTTGGCTTTAGGCTGGCTCATCCCTCTGATAAGGGACGAATTGCTGAATCCGTAGTTATTGCTCTCGAGTATATCAAACTGAACAGGCTCGCCTATCCAGTCCTCAATTTCCTCATTGGCACGGAGGGACATGAATAAATTGTAACGGTCAGGCGACAGATCTAACGATGGGATCGAGAATTTGTAAACGTCAGTTGGTTGAAAGGCCAACCTGTCAGCACCTAAGAAAATGTTTGTTAGGTGAATTAGTTTGTTGTCATACCGATCATGAATGGCGAAGTCTAGCAACAAGTCCTTGTAGGCTTTGTTTGGTTGATGGTTTTCCAATCTCACCTCAATTTCCCACGGCTCGCCTACCATATAGGAGGCCTTGTTGAACGTTATGGTCGAAATTGTGAGGTTACCTAAACATTCCTTTCGGGCGAAAGGCCTGATGTCGCGTACAGGATTGCTAAAATCGGTGGCTACTCCATCTTCGTAATAGAGCGAAAGCGCCTTGTCGATGTCACCTTCGAAAATACTGGTGCCTGACCTTAAGAAAAGTCCACGGTTACAGAGCTGCTTGACGGCACTTAGGTTGTGCGATACAAACAAAACGGTGCGGCCAGATCGGCTGACTTCCATCATACGGTCCAGACACTTTTTCTGGAATGCAGAGTCGCCCACCGCCAAAACCTCATCAACAATCAGGATTTCTGGCTCTAGATGTGAGGCAACTGCGAACGCTAGCCTAACATACATGCCGGAGCTATAGCGTTTGACAGGAGTGTCGATATATTGACCCACACCAGAGAAGGCGATGATTTCATCAAATTTCTTGGTGATCTCAGCCTTGCGCATGCCGAGGATGGCCCCGTTCATGAACACATTTTCACGGCCAGTAAGCTCGGGATGGAACCCTGTGCCGACCTCAAGCAATGATGCAAGCCGTCCGTAGATCCTGACCTCGCCAGATGTTGGGGTCGTGACGCGGGACAATATCTTGAGGAGGGTACTTTTGCCAGCGCCGTTTTTGCCGATAACACCCAAAACATCTCCCTCATTAAGGGTGAAGCTGACGTCGTTAAGGGCCTGGTGATACTTCTTTTTGCTTTCTTCTGCTGGCTTGGCTTTGGCGCTGAGCTCGATCTGGCCAGCGTTATACCCTCGTTTTGTGAGGCGTCGGTAATACTCGCCAAGGTCATTTACTAGGCTCCCCGTATTGATGAGGCCAAGTTTGTATGCTTTACTTAGGTGATTAACCTCAAGGACGCGCTTTGTCATGGTGCTGATGGGCTAGATGGGATTAGACGATGTCCATTGAGTTTTTCTCAACCTTAGAAAACAACGAGATCGCAAACAAGGTGGAGATGAGGGTAAACCCAACACTGTATAACAGGACCCATAAATCTGGCATTGGCGTACCAAATAAGGTAAAGCGGACAGTCTCAAAAATACCTGTCAAGGGGTTGAGCTCGATAAAGATGCGGTACTTTTCTGGTACAGTTGTGATAGGATAGATCACTGCCGAGCCATACATCAGCAGCTGGATCCCGAACTGGATCAGGAAGGCTACATCACGATACTTGATCGTGATAGAGGATACGATAAGACCTAGAGAGAAGCTCAGTAGGGCAAATGCAAACAGGACCACAGGTAAGAGTAAGAGGTTGAGCGCGTTATAAGTGCTGGCTCGCTCTGATCCGGGAAACATAAATAGGTAAAGGATCGTGAATAGCCCAAACTGGATACTAAACTTGATAAAGTTCGAGATGATTTGTGATATCGGAACTACTAGCCTTGGGAAGTAAACCTTGCTAAAGAGGTTAGCGTTCTGGACAAATGTGTTCGAGATTTTGGTGAGACACTCCGCAAAGTAGCTCCAGAAAATGATCCCGGACATGTAAAACAACATTGACGGAATCCCTTCGGTAGGAAGCTTGGCTACCTTTTCGAAGATGATCGTGAAGGTCAGGGTAGTGATGATGGGCTGGATTACAAACCAGAATGGGCCAAGTACGGTTTGCTTGTAGATCGAGACCAGATCTCGGTAAACGAAAACTCTTATCAGGTCACGATACTGCCACAATTCGCGCAAGGTAGCAAAGCTAAAGCTACGCTTATTGCTGATGATGGTCGGAGCTGAACTCGAAATATGATTGGACATGAGGGACGTAAAAACTATTTGTCGATGGGTTTAGACAAGTACTGTTGAAGCGACATTGCTAAGTGCAGTGGTGCTTTCGGCTATTTGTTGCGGCGAGATATAATGACTACTAGCTTGATTGTCCTTCAGGAACTGGAAGATCTTGCCGCCGTTGGTGTAGTCGATGGCAATGAAAGGAGTATCAAGGGTATGCGCAAACACAACCGAGTGGAACCGCATCGTGATATTGAGGAAGCTTTGTTTCATGGCCTTCGTGATCTGATCGACCGAAGAAGGCGTTTTTTCGTAGGATATGAGATCCGGATAGTCAGCAAAGTGCTTCTTGATAAAGGCACGATAATAGATCCTATCATCACCACCTACCCAAAAAGTATGCATGGAGTACAGCTTGATGGTACAGCCGTTGCTGAGGGCTAGATCAAGAATAGATTTGGCTAACTGATCCTCGAACTGTTGGCGTTTTTTTTCGAAAACCGCTGGCTCAATATCCATATTGTACTCAGTCGGCCACTCGCGAAGGAAACAGGCGATTTCGCGTTTTTTAGGCAAATCTTGGTCAAACCGGAGGCTTCGCAGATACACTAGGCTAGGATCGCCTGTCATCGGGATGTCTTGGCGGCCTGTCCAGTCCATTGCCTTTTGCTGCGATTTTGTGTCCCGGACCGATATCTGGGTTGCTAGGGCAAGCATTTCTTTAACCGCAGACTCATATCGATCATGGAATAGTGGTCCGATACCGCAGCCAGCGATTACTCGCTCTTTGCCCATTGTCTTGGCTAGTCTAAACCCTAGTAGGGCTACGGCCAACTCGTCTATATCCATCAATGGGCCGCCACCCATCACGATGTGTTGACACGATACAATGGCATCAAAAAAGGCAGACGAATACACATCGATCACCTCAAAGCGCTCATTCATTTCCTGACGGGTACGCACCGTGATAAACGGATTGAGCGAGCCAACAACGAATGTGACGCCAGGGTGATCTTTCCGGTAGTTGGCCATTATACCACCCAGGATTGCCTTATCTCCGACGGTTTCGGTACCATACCAACCGACTATAAGGACCTTTAGGCCAATAGGTAGTGCTTGGTTCTTGCTCCGAAGCTTTGCAAGCTGAAGATGCCCAAGCAGAAGATAATATTTCTTCCGGCTATAACGGGTATCGAGGTGGATTAAGGATCTGAAGTGCTTCTCTTTAAACGCAGTTACCTCCTCGTTGTACGTGACGGGATAGTGGTAATCATGAATGCAATCATCACACTTACTGCTCAGGAGGCTTTTTCGCTCCTCCAGATTGTCTTGGAAAAGGTCGATTGAAGGTGTCTGGATGGCGTTCCCGATGATTTCGGACTTAGGAGCGCAATAATGCAAATCAGCTTTTGAATCTAGTACGACACCTTCGGCTTGGTATGGGCAACCTATGGTACGTTTGCCACCACCAAGGACACTCTGGATTGACTTGTAAGTGCGTTTGTAAACGGGGTTGGTTTCAAAGGTGTGCTCTACCTTATGGAAGAAGCACTGAAGCGCATAGAGTTCGTCATCGGTGTAGTTCCGGATTACATCATTGCGATCGTCGTTATAGAGACGTTTGATGTACTCAGCGACACGGAAACGGCCATAAATGCCATTTTCGATCATGTACTCCAACAACTCGTCGATGTCATAAACATTGTCCTTGCTGATGGTGCTGCCAGTGGCGACAGGGATATCTGAGTTCTTGGAAAAGTGGTTGATCACGTTGATCGCTGTCTGCCAGTTGTTTTCGCGCCCCCGGATATGGTCATGCATGGAGCCGTAGCCGTCTAGGGAGACCATCATTGAGAAGGATTTGTTGTGCTTCTTACACACCTCAATCACCTCAGTCACACGTTTGATGACGTCTTTTTCCTTAATGGCGTTCGTGATGATGGACAGCCCCTTGAGGCTTGGCAGGCTTTTTGCGCAGGCTTCGTAGAGTTGAGGTAGATCTTCGCGAAGGGTAGGCTCCCCACCAGTAATGCCAATATGCTGAATGTCGGAATAAAGAGGGTCCTTCAGGATTCTGGCTAGGTCCTCAGGCGAAAACTCAAAGCCTTGTTTCTGTTTCCAGATGTTGCACATGGTGCATTTGGAGTTACAGATGTCATTGGCATTGAGGTTGATAACGACGGGTTTTTTCGGGAAATATTGGTACAAATACCTCCGTTTGAGGTCCTTCGTTTTTAGCTTGGCTAAGTGAATCACGAACTTACTTAACTCCTTTACCATAGTAGATTAGGTCCTTACGTGTTGCCAAAGTAGATCTACACGTACTACAAAGGTAACCTTAACAGTCTGCAAAACCAAACCAACCACCCTAGGCCATGGGGGTATCAAAGCCATAGGATTGCCAACTATTGGCCTTGATTTCGTGATTATTTTTAGTGAAGTGGTGTTTGTATTGATGATTTTGCATTTTCATCCCCCAATTTGGCTTCTTCCACCGCACAATCGTATTCGATGGGCATAGCCTTCGGGTCTGTCAATATTGTGTTACGTTTTCAGGTCCGTTCGAACTTCGGGATGGGGCCTATTGATACCGTGGGAGGTAAATCTGCGTTGGCTGAGGTGCGGGGTAGACAAGTAGTGAGCCTTTTTTTAGCCAAGGGAAGTTGCTTTTAGGTTGTCTTGTGACTTAATTGTAGCCATTGGGTTGATTAGTTTTTAGGCGTAGTTGGCGCTAACCGCAACCATGGTCCCGGCCTGATCGTTATTAGGTTAACTGCTTCATCAACACTTAGCCATTATAGAAGTTATGAGTAGTACGAAGTCGCCTTTGCTGTTGGTATTTGATGGGCGTGGCATCTACTGCCCGGTAGGAAATTTCTATATTGACCCATGGCGAAAGGTAGAGCGGGCAGTCGTCACCCATGCGCACAGCGACCATGCTAGGCCTGGTATGGGGCACTATTGGGTATGCCAAGACAATGTGCCACTGATGCAACACCGCTTGGGTGGCAAAATCGGAATTACTGGGATGCCATACGGTCAGACCTTTTTCTTGAATGGGGTCAAGTTATCGTTCCACCCAGCGGGGCATATCCCGGGTTCGGCCCAAGTCAGGGTGGAGTACAAAGGTGAGGTATGGGTAGCAGCTGGTGACTATAAAGTCGAGAATGATGGTCTTACCCCTGCTTTTGAGCCTGTCAAATGCCATACTTTTATCACAGAGAGCACTTTTGGTCTGCCCATCTATCGATGGAAACCTCAGGCCTTGATTGCAGAGCAGCTCAATAACTGGTGGGCCCAAAACCAAGCAAATGGCCGCACGACGGTTCTCGCTGGGTATAGTCTGGGCAAGATCCAGCGATTACTTCAGCTACTGGATCCGGACATTGGCCCCATCTATACCCATGGCACGGTTGCAGCAACCAATCGTGTGATGGAGGACAATGGCTGGAAACTCCACCCGACGATCCCTGTCAGTCAAGTAAAGGATAAAGCGGACCTGCGCCGTGGCCTTGTATTATGCCCCCCTGCTGCGCTCGGAAGTGCTTGGATGCATAAACTAGAACCTCTAGAAACAGGTATGGCCAGCGGTTGGAACGCACTTAGGGGCATCAGGCGAAGAGCTGGGATGGACAAAGGGTTTATCTTGAGCGACCATGCCGACTGGCCAGGTTTGCTTACTGCCATTGCGGCTACTGAAGCCGAAAGGGTATTCGTGACGCATGGTAGTACCGAGATTTTGGCAAGGTTCCTAAACGAACAAGGTCTTGAGTCCTATCCTGCCAAAACGGAGTTCGAAGGGGAGTCCATGAACCAAAAGGCCGACGAAGAAATGCCAGACCTAGACAAAGCCGGAGGTTCTAGTCCTGAATTGGGCCTAACTGACGGTATAGTCCCTAATGTGATTGCGGAAGCGCATTCTATGTCCCAAACTACAGCTCAGCTATGAAACAGTTTGCTCAACTGGTGGACGAGCTGGATGCCACGACCAAAACCAATGCTAAAGTTGCTGCGGTAGTGCGCTACTTTGCTTCAGTCCCTGACGAAGACAAATTGTGGTGCATCGCCCTGCTGACAGGCAAAAGACCCAAACGCACCATCAATACTACATTAATGCGTCTCTGGGCCGCCGAGTTGGGC
>CANHWS010000155.1 GCA_947464365.1 Cytophagaceae bacterium
CGCCAGTTACGGTGGTTATGTTCGCAGCACACCCTACATCGGGCCAGAACTGCATTGTCGGTTGGTATACCAAAGCGACCCTACATAGCATGATGCAGAAAGCCATCGATCCTGAAGGCAAGGACTTTGAGTACCGTGCAGTTGCCGAAGTAGCTCACTCTAAGTTATTAAGCCCAGCTCAGCGGACCTTCACGTTGACAGGCCCCGGTCAATCCAACGTATGGTTCGGCCCAGATAGCAAAGACGATATCACGATGATCGGCAACTACATCAACCAATGGATGAAAAAGTAGGCTAATCGCTTTTCATTGACTACAGATAACAGAAAAGGCCCAATCAGCAATGATTGGGCCTTTTTGTGTAGTTGTGTGCTTGTAGTTTTGCTTGGTCTAGATGGGGCTATGCCCCATTACTTAACTAATGGCCAGGCGCCCCCATTACCGACGAGGGTATAATGCCCTTGTGGGAGATGGTGGATATTGAGCTGGTTGGTACCTTGGCTGAGCCTACCCTGCCAAACCAATTGACCTAGGGTATTTACCAGCGAATAGGAATTGCCTAAGAGTTGGTCCTGCTGACTAATCGAGATCGTCAGGAAATCTGTAGCTGGGTTTGGGTATATGCTAATCTGCGGTTCCTCTAGCCCCGTTTTGAGCAAAATGGGATTACTTGTTTTGAGGCTCTGGTCCTTATCCACCATCCTGAGTCGATAGTAGATTGACTGCTTGGCGGGCATGGCATCACGGTATTCGTAGGTCTGGCTTCCATTGGCGGGGACTTGACCAATGGGTTCGAAGGTTCGACCATCTTGACTACGCTCGACAGTGTAGTGGCTAAGGTTGGACTCTGGCCCCACGACCCAACTTATGATTTGTTGGCTGCCTTGGCGATGCACAGATAGCCGAAGCAAATCCACTGGAAGGACAACTTGCTCCTCAGTGGCGGTCCAGTCGCTGAAGGCAGCAATGCCTGTCATGGTGAGGGTATTTGTGCTGGGATTGTTGCTGGAGGCCGTTTGTTGCAGATAGCTTCCGCTGGCTGGTTTGCGGAAAAGCTTCAGTTTATTTTCGTTCAGCCCATTGAGTTCGTCCTCGAAATAGTTGATGACGAGGGTTGCCGCTAGCCCGGAGTTGGTGCTAGGGTGGATTTCGTATTGGCGTAATATGCTGGATTGCTCGCCTATCGTAACGCCAGCGCCTAGGTGCCGAACTACTTGAGTGGCGCCCATTGCAGCCCCACCGCTGGTCACTGTTAGTCCTAGACCCCCAAACGTGGAGCTGTTACCAAGAGTTAGCGTACGTTCAGAAGCAAGATTTCCCCAGACTCTTTTGGTGCTGCTTTCGCCAGTTAAGTTGCCACCTAATGTTATGGTGTTGGGACCTGTACTCAGGTTGCCTTGTGTTAAGGTAAGGTCATTACTCACAATTAGGTTATTGTTGAGTAGTAGGTCGTCATTGCTGGTGCGGGCGCTACTGTTGCTGAGCATGAGGTTGTTAACTGTCAGCCCACTAGGTGAAATAAGCACCTGCTGGCTGTTGCCGTTGAACAAGATGGTGCTGGTATTGGCAGCAAAGGCGCTTGGTCCGTAAAACGATGCATTACCACCAATCGTGATCGTTTTATCGCCTCCAACAAGGGTAGCACTACCAGTCACGGACAGGTCACCTGTCAGGTTGAGGTTGCTGCTGATGGATTTGGTGCCGCTACCAGCCAAGACTAGGTGATTAAAGTTCACTCCCCCTGTCACCCCAATCGACTGAGCACCAGCTTTGGAGAATGTGAAGGTGCTGGTTTCTGGAACCAAGGAGGCTGTGCCTGCTAAACTGATGGAGTTGCTAATTGTGATATTATTGTCCTGTGCCTGAAGTGCGGCTGTGCCGGTGATCGTTAAGTCCTCAGCAGACCAATCTCCATCAAAGCCAACAGGGCTGGTGCCATCCAGCACAATTGCCCTAAAGGAATAAGCTGTACTACCTTGTTTGAGGCTATGTGGTACCCAGTTGGACAGTGTAACTGCAGGGCTGCGCTCAAACTTGACGGTGCTGCCTGTGCCCCAACTAAAGCGTGCTGGGTCGTTCTGCCAATCACAATAGCCTCTGAGCGTCAGATAGTTGCCGTTGAAATTGAGCTGCAATGGTCCGTCGTTTGAGACTGCAAAATTGCCATTGATTGTTGTGGTGCCTCCACCGGCCAATGGGGCAAGGTTGAATGTGGTGCTGCCAGTTGGGGCAGGCGTGATGATGACGTTGTTCAGGTTCGCTGCAGGACTCGTGGTGTTAGTAGTCCCATAAAGCGAATAGCTCCCTGGGCTTATAGCGGATTGGGTCAGTAGTAAACTGCCTGTTAGGTTATAATTGGTTGCCACCCCACTAAGGGCAATATTGCCTTGCTGAACAGTGATTGAGTTTCCATTGTCCGTAAAAGACCCCGCACCACTAAAGCTGAGGCTGAGTCCGTTGGCAAGGGTGAGGGGTGTGGTGCCAGCACCTAGGCTGATTGTACCGGTGGTTTTGCTTGCTGTCAACTGATAGCATCGGATAGCGTTGTTATTACTGATGAGGCTTTGGGTGGTGGTATTGCCTACCAAGGTCAAGCTTAATCGGTCAAAACAGCTTGAGGCCATTTCTGCGGCATCCTGTATGGTGACATTGCTACGAAGGCTCAAGGTTTGGTTGGCGTTAGAGGCAAGCACGGCATTTTCGGCCAAGGTTAGGTTGCCGAAAATATTGGCAGTGCTAGCAAAATTGAGCGTCTTATTGCCCGACCCTGAAAGGCGAACATTCGGCAAGTTGATGGCTGTGGCATTTGTTAGCTGAATGGACTGATTGCCGAGTGCATCAAAGTCCACAGTGCCAAGGTTGCCTGCTACGTAAAAGGCTAAGGTGCCAGTCGTGTTGCGGAACGTAGCACCTGTTACCCCATCAAGCCCAAGGGGATTTGAAGTACGAATGGTGCCACCTTGTAGGTTGAGTGACAAGTTGGTGCTAGTGATGGCAAAAGATTGTGCATCAAGGGTGCCGACAATATTCAGGATATGGCTACCTGTCCCAAAGGCCACATTTCGGTTACAGGTAGCGAGTGCGCCAGACGAAATCTCAATAGTACCTGTGCTGGTAGAGGTGATTGAGGCAATGCTAAACTCTGAGTCTGCCCCTGTGATTTTGATTGGCCCACCATTATTAGCGATAGCCCCAGCACCTGCAATACCGAATGAGAAGTTTTTGTCACCAGTTCCTGTGAGTGTTAGCGTTTTGCCACTCATGACCTCGACCACGGCATTAAAGTTGGTGGCTGCAGTGGCACCTACCGAAAATGATCCATTGATTCGCATTATGGGCTTGCCATTGGGTGCCATACCCGTTGGGAAGTATTCCACACCAGAAGTGCTAAAGGCGCTGCTAATATTCCAGTAGAAAATGCTGTTAGGCTCGTAGATGATCTTGCCGTTCAGATTGTCACCGGATTCATTATTGGCGAAGGCATCACCTTTACCACCGATGGCACTTGGTACTTCGATGATACCACCTTCGCGCACTCTGATCATGGCACCTGAGTTGACGGTCGGGACAGAAAGGCCGGTGGTTCCGGCATTGTTGTGGACGTAGGTACCTTCGATGATCAGGTCATCCCCAGGTCCATTGTTGATGGTGTAAGCAACATTGCAAATCAGTTTCCCGCCACTAGCGATCAGTACCTCGTCAATGGTGATTGTCGTGGAGATCGTAACGGTGGACCCAGAAGTAATCAACACCGAGCTGCTGGCGCTGCTAGGGTTAGAGGTGGTGTTGGCAAAACTAGCGCCGCCATCGGTGCTAATCATCCAGAGTGATGTGCTGTTCCAGTTGCCAGATGTTGAGGCACGGGTGCGGAATAAGTTGCCTGATATGCTAGCAGGGGAGGTCGTATTTACAATGGCACCAATGCTCCAGGTGCTGCCCAAGCGGCTAAAGACCTTGAACTGGTAGGCAGTATTTTCGGTCAGGCCGCTAACCGTAATGGTGGTCGCTGTTCCTTTATAGACTACATACTGGTTGGTCCCGATCAGGAAACCAGAGCCATAGTTTGCATTGGAAATGTAGGTGCTTCCGGTACCTGAAGGAGTGGCCGTTACGGAGTTCGCAGTTGTAGCCACTACCATAACCTCATCAAAACAGTTGGTAGGGTTCACCCATGTGACCCTAAGGTTTTGGCCATTAGCGACCGCAGTGAGGCTTGTGACATTAGGTGCAGCAGCAGTGATCACAAGATCTGACCCATTATTTGGGCCTGTAGTGCTGGGGTCGGTGGCTATTATCCGGATGCGATATTTGGTCCCGGCAGCTGTGTTGGCAGGGATTGTGGCCGAAATGCTGGTGGCGGATGCGCTGGCTGCGGTTCCGATGATTGTGTTGCCACTACTGAAGCTGCCATTGGCACTTGACAGTTCGGCTACGAATTGGTTGTTGGCGCTAAAAGTACCCGTAAGGGCATAGTTGACTGTGATGGGATAGCCCGAAGATCCCAAACAGATCGGGGAGGTGGCAGGGGATAAGGTGACTGAACTGATATCAACCCCACCACAGTTGCTGGTATGGCTGCCTAGGTAAGCGTAGGTTCCAGCACCATAGGCAGTCCACTCTGTGCTGAGTGTAGAGAAAGCTGCAGTACCACATGTTGCCGATGGGTTGGTCCTGATCCCCGTGCAATAGACTGGTTTGCGGACCAAGGTTTTGGCAACTGTCGTTAGGCCTGCTGTTGCTGTCCAGGCAGTGCCGGGATCACAACCAATCTTACCAATGAGGTCGATCATGGTGGTGTTATGGAACAGTGCTACAGCATCATCACCATTAAAGGCCATATTAGTGCTGGTTAGGTCGGCAGAAGCTAAAAAGCTTGCACTTGGGTGGCTTATGACAAAGGTGTTGCCATCATCTAAGATCCCAGCCAAAGAGGTGCTTGTGCTGGCTGTGGCGTTACCGTTCAGGTATACTTTGATGGAATATTCACTAAGGTCAACTTGAGCCCCAGTCGGATTATAAAGTTCAAGACCACGGTTGCTACCACCGCCTTCAACGTATTCAGAAATAATCAGGTCGCTACCACCAAGGGTCAGGAAACTGGTGGTGGAGGGTGAGGTTAGGTTGTACTTGTTGTCCACACTGCACCACTCAAACACGCTGGCATAATAGCGTGATGCGGGTAGCATGCCAGAGATCACGACCTGTGTACCAGTGCCATCATAGACAACCTTATTGCCGCTTCCTTGGTCAGTAGCGCTGCTGAAGTTGGAGTTAGCCGTGTAGGTATTGCCATCAGTAGGTGTCCAGCTGGTAGGGGCGTCTTGTCGCAGGACAACCAGCCTGTTAGTGCCGTTGCCGGCGACAAAACGTAATGTGCCGCCAGTTTCGGCCATGCCAGATGCCTGTAAAGTGCTTGCCTGTGTAAAGCTGCCACCAGCGCAGGCAACAGTTGTTTGGAAGCTGGTGCTGGGAGGAGAGCTTATGGTAAAGGCTGGTGTGCCTGCGTTGCAGAGCTCATAGACCCTGGCGTAGTAGGTCTTGTTGGCAGTCAGGTTCGTGATATCCACCGTATTGCCAGAGCCTAGGTAGATCACTTTGTTACCATTGCTTTGGTCTGTGGCTGAGCTGAAGTTGGCATTACCAGTATAGGTGCTGCCTTGTGTTGGGGTCCAGTTGACTGTAGCTCCCTCACGGAGGACAACCATGCGAGCGTTCCCGTTGCCTGCATCAAATGCAAGGCTGGCCGTGGTGCTGCCGATGCTGTTTGAGCTTAGGTTACTGGCTTGGATGGATGGATTGCCGCTGCAAGTTGGTGTGGTGGCGCTGCTGGTCAGGCCTGGTGTGCGGTAGGCATTGCCGTTGCTGCAATAGGCAAAAACCGCAAAATGATAGGTGGTGTTCGCCGTTAGGCCTGTGATGTTGACAGTGTTGGACACCCCGTTATAGACCACTTTGTTGCCAGCGCCAATGTCGGTGGCAGCACCAAAGTTGTTGCTAACACCTGTACTATAGGCCCCCGAAGGGGAGGTGGAAACAGCAGAACCTGACCTTGCAATCACCAAAACTTTGTCGCCACTATTGTTGGTCCAGCTCAGCGTCAGGCTATTGGCCAACAAGTTGGTGCTGCTAATTGCTGAAGCCTGTGCCGATGGCGTACCGCTACACACATTGATCCCCCAAGCGCGGGCAGAGATTTCTGGATAATCGATATAGGGGTTGCGGTTACCTTGCTGGCTTTCGACCCGGTCATTACGGGTGCGCTCATTGGCATCGACAGGGTCCTGGATATGCCATGCGTACATTGTATCCACATTGATGACATCCGACATGGGGCCAGCCTCAGTGGGGTACATCGTGTAGAAGTACATGATCGCCCTGGCTAGGTTGCCCTTGTGTGCTCGTCTTGGCTCAAAGCGGCTACCACCGTATTTGCTGTAGTTGTCTCGCACACCGATGGCTGGGGCCGTAGTAGTCGAGGTGCTTCCTGTCATCCACTTTGTTACACTGCCCACTGCAAGGCCATTGAATTTGTGGTTACTCCTGGTGGTGTTCCACTCGTCCATGGTCGGGAACAAATGGTGTATGTCGCTTACCATCGGAGCATTCGAACTAAAGAAGGATTGCGGGACGGTATGCTCGCAGTTGATGGGTGTAGGGTTGGAGCTAGTCCCGCCGTAGTTAACGGCCTTTTCGTAACCAGAATACACACAAACAACTTTGTTGGCATTAGGGCCAGTGCTCTCGTTGTCGATGATGTTATACATCTTGCGCCGTGCGTTGGCATAGCTCAGGCTGTTGAGCCTTCCGTCATACCAGTTAGTCTTCAGCCAAGTACGGAGAGTAGTGCCCGATAGGTTAGATGGTGGGGCAGGCTGTGCAAACGCCACCAAAGGCAGCACACAAATGAAGCTGAGAGCTATTTGTCGCCAATACGATTGCCAGATGGAATGAGTGCGTAAAGTTAGATCCATTGAGCAGGAACAAGGTGGAGGCAACCTTAGTCAGAAGCCTCTTGGTATAGGTTTATCGTATTGTCTGGTATGGTGTTGTTTGTTCTAGATCAGGCCAAGCATCTCTGCTGAAGCCGGACATGGCTCTTTTGGTGATCAAAAGTACCGAAAGTCATTGGGTTTTAATTAGTCCCTAATGTTATTGTTTGATGGTCAATAATTTGGGCGAACGTTAGCCCGTTAGGGTACGCAAAGCGGCTAAGCTTCTTTATCTTTGTGGTTGGCTTCGTATTAAGGAGCTGCCCCCTACCGCTGTGATGACTGATCGAAAAATACCACTGCTTGACACAAGCGAAATGTCATTTCTGGACCATCTGGAGTCCTTGAGATGGCATATCATCCGGGGAGTGGCAGCTATTTTAGTCTTCACGATTGTCGCATTCGTGAACAAGTATTTCCTGTTTCATGAACTGATTTTGGGACCATCACGTTCTGATTTCTGGACCTATCGGCAGCTATGTATGCTAGCTGAGCGGCTCAATGAGCCCGACTTGTGCATCAAGGGGCTCAATTTTACCCTCCAAAGCCGTACGATGGGTGGTCAGTTCACGACGCACCTAACCGTATCGTTTGTGGCGGGGCTGATTGTAGCTTTTCCATACGTGTTCTGGGAGATTTGGCGTTTCATCAGGCCGGGGCTTTACCCACAAGAGCGTCGTGCTACCCAAGGTGCTGTTGCTTGGGTTAGTCTGCTGTTCTTTACCGGAATTATGTTTGGCTATTATGTCCTGTCGCCGCTCAGTATCAACTTTTTGGCTAACTATACTGTCGATGAGTCGGTAACGAACAACTTTGACATCTCTAGTTACATGAGTACCCTAGTCATCATGGTGATGGCTTGTGGGCTGACATTCCAGCTGCCGATGATCGTGTTGGTGCTGAGCAAAATCGGTATCCTGACGCCCAAATTTATGCGGACCTATCGTCGGCATGCTATCATCGTCATCTTGATCGTATCGGCTGTGTTAACCCCTAGCCCGGATGTGTTTAGCCAACTATTGGTTGCGATCCCGATCTACTTCCTGTACGAGCTGAGCATTTTTGTCAGCCGCTCGGTCGAGAAAGGTAAGTTGGCAAAGACCAATGCTTAGATTAGGTACTTCCTGATCCAGACG
>CANHWS010000156.1 GCA_947464365.1 Cytophagaceae bacterium
TCGATAACTTCAATGGGTACAAGCTCAAGGTTAATCTAGATAATACGATTGACATTTGGGATGCGTCATACTACAAAGACAACTTGCGGCTTGAGGGTTTGCAGTTAGACTTTGAGGGATAAGGGTCGATTGATTATCGAACTCGCTATGATCAACCCCCTTTCGGAATTGTGCTGGCTACAATAGCCATCATTTTAGGCCTTGTTGGCTGACCATCAGAACTACATCAAGCGCCCTATCTTTGCCTTATTTCTTCGCCCATGTTCACCTCCAACCTACACCCAGCCCGCCTAGCCGAAATTGCCGAGGCACAAACTTTCCGGACGGAGATCCTGCAGCGTTTGGTGGCGCAGATTAGGTTGGATGGAGGTCAAGCTGAGGTTCAGCCCATTGACACAGGGGCGCTGTTCTACTTCGGTCCTGAGGGTTTCTTGAATCTGGGTAACGCCATCGGCATCCAACAGGCTGATGCGCAGCACACAGCGGTCGACGAAGCTGCCCTTGTAGCCGACATCCTGGCCTTCTACCAAGATCGCAAGGTGCAGCCCCGCATTGAGGTCAGCATCAGCGCTAGGCTCACCTTTTTGGCTGCCTTGGCCGAGGCAGGTTTTCATCCCTCTGACCCTGCTAATGTCCTGTCGCTTAACCTAGCAGATTGGACAGTTGGGCAACACCAAGGGAATACTAACTACTCAGTGGAGCAAGCCAGCAAGTATGTCTATACCTCGGACTATGTGCTGGATCGTGTGCTCGAAGGTTATGGCATTGCCCAAACGGAGGTCCATCGGGCTTTCTATCGCAACTGGTTCTTGACGGAGGGCCAGACCATCTGGATTGCCTTCGATGCTGAGAGCGAGCCAGTAGCTGTTGGTTCTTGCCTGGACATCAATGGTCTGAGCTATCTATCTGGGGCGACGGTGCTGCCTAGGGCGCGTGGGTTAGGGATCCATACGGCACTGCTGCACCAACGGCTGGACTACTTGGCGGCCATCGGGAGCAAACGGGTGATCTTTGTGGCTACCCCCGCCTCCGTGTCCGAAGCCAATGCCCTTAAGCTGGGTTTTGGGGTAATCGACACCCGATTTAGGTACGTGAAAGGGCAATAATCCCATTAATGGGATCAAAAGACAGGTTTTTTACCCTGTCCAAGCCAAATACAGGGTTTTTACCCTGTCAACGGCAAATACAGGGTTTTTACCCTGCCAATGCTCAATACAGGGTTTTTACCCTGTATATTTGGGCACCGAACTAAACAGCCCAACTAGAGATGACGACCTATAACAGTGTAATCACCGGCGACCTGGTCAGCTCAGTGGAGGTTGAGCCCAGCCAACTGATGGAAATGCTCAAGGACATGGGGCAGGACCTGCGGGACTTCCTCTACCCTTATGACGAACCCGTGTTTCAGTTCCGTGGGGATGGTTTGCAGCTGATGTGCCAAGACCCCTCAATGGGCATTACGGTGATGCTGCTCACGAAGGCTTGGCTCGTCTGGCATAGCCACCAGTATGCTGGCCATACTCTTGACACACGCCTCTATCTAGGTATCGGGGAGACCATCCTGACCAAAAGCCTAGGCAGCTCGGGTGGAGAGGCTTTTGTGCTTTCGGGCAGGGGGTTGGATAGCCTCAAAGCCCCCATGACGATGGGCATCAGCACCTATCTTGGCCCAGAAGCGGACCTGCCCCTACAGCACCTAGTCACCTTGCTGGACGAGCTCAGCAGCCGCTGGAAACCCGTACAGGGCGAAACCATGTACTACTTGCTTTTGGGCAATAACTATACCGATATTGCCAACATGACGGGCAAAAGCAAGTCCACCGTAGGCGAATCAGGCCGCAGTCTCGGTTGGCCACGGCTTGAGCCCACAATCAGGTATCTGCAAACAAGGTTAGCCCAAATAAGCGCAAAATAAGCCATGAGCTTTAGTTTCTCCTGTACAGTTTTTGGCCTGATCTTGGGGCACCTGTTGGCTGACTTCTGGTGGCAAAAAACGGCCTGGGTAGAGGATCGCAAACAGAACAAATGGCGCAGTCGCTCGCTCTACATCCATGGGGTGCTTGGCGGCCTGATGCCAATCCTTGGGGCAGTCCTGACTCTGGGTTTGATCGGCTCCTTAACACAAACCGCACTTTGGCCCCATGTCGGCTTGGGGCGTTGGCTCCTATTGAGCTTGTCACTCGTGTTGGCGCATACAGGCACGGACCTAGCTAAAAGCTATCTGGACGACAACCCTAGCAATTTCGTGCTGGACCAAGTGGCACATCTGGCGGCTTTGTTGGTTGTGGCCTTGGCGCTGCACCCCTCCGAGACACAAGCATTGCGGCAACTAGCAGGGCAGCACATAAGTACCGCCCTACTGGTCCAGACCTTGATCCTGATCATCCTGACCAAACCGAGCTCTTATTTGTTGCAGAGCATCTTTAGGCAATTTGGCCTAGGGACCGACACCAGCAATACCCTACCCAAAGGTGGCGAGCTAATCGGCATCATGGAGCGGATCATCATCTTCATTTGTATCATGAGTGGCAACCCAGAGGCCATCGGCTGGATGGTTGCGAGCAAATCCATTTTGCGGTTCAGCCCCAATAACGAATCCACCCGGACCGAATATGTGCTGGCAGGCACCCTTTGCAGCACCGTTCTTGCCATTGTATTGTCGTTGGTGGCGAAGGGGTGGGGGTGAAGATTGATTGGCTGAGCCATGATCCTAATCAGACCCTTTGCCTTAGTGCGTGAACAGCGGCTTTACTTCAACCCGCAATAGGAAAAATCCATCGTTTTTGTATGTTTGGCAAATGTGGTGCAGCACCACAACAACCAGCAAATAAGACCATGGATCAGATAACAGCACAAATCAGTCAGCTTTTGCGGGAGTTTGACGCAATAAACCCTGAAGGCCTACCCGCTGATGATTTTGCTCGCTACGTTCCAGAAGTACAGGAGGACTACAAGCATAATGGCACCGCTAAGTTTTATCTCAACGAATTATGCTTAAAAATTTCCGGCACCGAACCATTTGCCAACCAACGGTTGTATGATGTTTACCGTCCATGGGCTAGTGAGATTGACCAAGCCCTCCATGCCCATGAGGGAATTGAGCCACCTGGCCCATCCTTGATGGGTAAGAGATCCTATCCCAAAGACATTCATTTTTGTAGTGATTACAGTCAAATTTGGTGGCACTACCGTCCTTTACGTGAGCGTTTTGCAGAATCGGATCCGAAAAGCTATATCGGGAACTCGATCAATCTGTTGCTGGCATCTTTGCTAACAGATGAGGTGAATTACGACGATGGATATATACAGGGTGTCATTAGCAGAACCTGGACCGTCAATGAAATCGAACAATGGTTGTTAGACCCTAATCCATCAGTGCCTAGGGCGGTTAGGGTTACACTATGGCTGTCATTGGATATTGTATGTGGTGACGTTTCAGGTTTTTTTTACTCTGAAGAAATGTATTCGTATTTATTGAATGAATACCTAGATGAGTTAAAGTCATTTGTGCTCAATAGCGACCATAATGTTTTCTTGAGTAACCATTTGCTAAATTTTGCACGGTGGCAATTTGGTTATGTTGAACGCCTTTGGCTAGGCCTACCCTACCTAGACAGGATAAGAAAGGAATTTTATGTGCTTCACCCTATTTTTTTCCCGTATTACATGTTTGATAACTTCATGGGTATCGAGGTGGACTTCGATGCGAAGTATTCAGCGATTTGGCAGAGCATTAAAGATAGAAAATTAGCAAGAGAGGAACAAGCCAATGTTGCGCAACCGGAGCCGAAACCAATACCAAAGGCCCCCATACCAATGCGCACAAAACCAAAAACCCTCAGCAATTGGGATCGGGTCTTAATTTATTTTGGCCTTAAGCAAAAGCCAAAAGCAAAGCCAATGTTACCACCGGTGCAGGTAGATATAGAGGTACAACCAGAAGCTCCAACACCAGAGCCCATCAAACTGGAACAACCTATCCAACCCAAACCAGCACCGCCCAAACCAGACCCTAGTAGCTACAGCTTTGACCCTGGGTTCTTCGATAGGCTCAAGGAAGAGGCCCAGTTGCTTCGCCCTGGCATGAAGGTCTTGGACTATTTATTGTGGTATGGCGAGCATAATTATCGAGGTAGGCAAGCCGAGTATGATCACTTTATCGTCTGGCTCCGAGACCATGGTTTTGAGTTCGAGGGGGATGACCCGCTTGGCCTCAAGGACTTGGCCGACCAATGGAAAAATGTTAATCAGTCGCCAAAGCGTCGTTGGGGCCGGATGTTTGTAAGGTCTGCGATTTGATTTTCCTTCCGAGTCGAGACCTTTTCTTTCTGAACTCGGATTCCAGAAGTAAGATTGAAAGGATTATAGGGATTGGCTTGCAGCGTCTTGCCTGTCTTGCGGCTAGCTCACCAGTCCGGATTGGTACACACGAATCCCTTTCTGTCTGAACTAGGATTTTAGAAATAAGATTGACAGGATTACATGGATTAGCTTGCAGCGTCCTGCCTGTTTTGCGGGTACCTAAGGTGTGCAGATGCGTACACACGAATCCCAAAAATCCGTCTAATCCTTTCAATCCTAGTTCAGACAAGTACAACCCTCCGTTTTGACATTACCCATCCCACATCCCCCGTTATATTTGCAGCAGTTTTTTTGGGCGACTAGGTGTTGGCATCCATGCCTACAGCTGCTAGCCTGCCACATACACCATGCACGAAATATCCAACCTTCCGCTAAGCATCGACCATGCGCTGCAGCTCCTGAAGGACAAAACGCCCCTGCACCTTGGTGCGGAGGCCACTGGGCTCATCACGGCCAGTCATCAGTTTTTACAAACCTTACTGGCCGACCAAGAGACGACCATCTATGGTGTCAATACAGGTTTCGGGGCCTTCTGCAATGTCCGGATCGAGGGGCATGACCTGAGCGACCTGCAATACAACTTGTTGCGCAGCCATAGCTGTGGCGTCGGTAGCCCGATCGCGACAGACTTAGTACGGCTGATGTTGCTGCTGAAGGTGCACTCTTTGGCTTTGGGCCACTCGGGTGTGCAGCTCGAGACCGTCCAGCGGCTGATCGACCTTTATAACCATGACGTACTGCCAGTGGTCTATGACAAAGGCTCGTTAGGTGCTAGTGGCGATCTGGTCCCGCTGGCGCACCTATCTCTGCCCCTAATTGGCGAGGGCGAAGTCTGGTGGCAAGGGAAACGACTACCTGCTGCCGATGTCTATCTAGCCCTAGGTTGGCAGCCGATTGTGCTAGGTGCCAAGGAAGGACTGGCATTGATCAACGGGACTCAATTTACGTTGGCACTGGCAGTATGGGCCTACGGGCAAGGACGTCAAATAGCCGAGCTGGCCCACATGACAGCTGCCCTCAGTGCTGAGGCATATCAAGCTAAACACCAGCCCTATCATGCCCTTATCCAGCTGGTGCGGCCGCATAAAGGCCAAATCCTGAGTGCCGAACGCATGCGCTATTGGCTGGAAGATGCACCAATGGCCGAGGTGGACAAAAAGGCCGTGCAGGACCCCTATAGTTTCCGTTGTATTCCGCAGGTGCATGGGGCTTCGCTTGCTGCGTTGGACCATATCGGCGCTGCACTGGAGACAGAAATCAACTCCGTAACGGACAACCCCCTGCTATTTGTCGAGACCGAAGAGGTCCTGATGGGAGGCAACTTCCATGGTCAACCTATCGCCCTACCTGCTGACTACCTTACCCTAGCCCTAAGCGAATTGGGCAGTATCAGCGAGCGACGCACCTACTTGTTGCTGGGTGGCAAACGAGGGCTGCCTGAGTTTTTAACTGCAAACCCGGGCCTCGAAAGTGGCTTGATGATCCCACAATATGCGGCAGCCTCCCTCGCTAGCCTCAACAAACAGCTTTGTACCCCTGCCTCTGCTGATAGCATCGTGAGTAGCAATGGGCAAGAAGACCACGTCAGTATGGGGGCTAATGCGGCGCTCAAAGCCTTGATGGTGGCTGACAATGTCGAGCAGATTTTAGCGATCGAGTGGTTAACAGCTGCCCAAGCCCTCTACCTACGAGGTGGCGATCAAGGTGCGTATGCCATTGCACCTAGGCTGGCAGATCGGCTAACGAACTACCGCCATTGGCTAGGCACACCCACCGCTGATGACCGCATCATGGCCGCTGAAATCAGCCGCACTAGGAGTTGGTTGGTAGATCAATCGTTTAACGAATCATCCACTGACCCTCGGCAAGATCACCACGAGATCGTCTAGCGCAATACGACCATACGTTGTTGCTGGCCACCGACCCGGACGATATAGAGTCCTGCGCCGAGGCCAGCAACGCTAAGTGGCTGGTCTTGGCTTATAGATTGGCTCATGACCAGTTGCCCCATCGTGTTGAAAACCATGGCCGTTGCGGTCTGGTTGTTTGCTAGCCCCATGAAGCGTACCTCGGTGCTACTTGGGTTTGGCATCATGGACCAGGTGGCGACAGGTCCTGCAGTATTGCTGAGATCTGTGACGATGTTGACTGGGCAGTTGCGCAACAACCTCAAAGAGTGTGAAATGGAGGTCACCCCAGCTTGGCGTGCATAAGCCGTAAATGAGGTAGTGCCAGAGCCAGGGGGCAGGTCGACCAACAACGAGATGCTACCATCCGCAGCAGGTACCAGCCCTGGGGCGATGACCGAGTTACCACGGTATAGATCAACAGTTGCGGTGGTTAGGTCGGCATCCGTCAGCTGGATGGTGACAGGGATCTGGGTCAGGACACTATCGCAAAACGTGGTGTCGGTGCTAGGGTTCGTGATCGCAACCAGGGGCAGACTAGCAGGTGGTCCACAAGGGTTGCCGCCGTTGTTTTGGATCCGTACGTTAGAAAAACCTTGGTTCCCTGACTCCTGCACATGACAACTGATCGTGAGGTCAGGCCCAGGGGCTGTGGTGGGCGTGTTGACGACGGTATTGTTCCGGACGATGGCATTATGGCCTCCCTTGCTGCCTGTGATGATGCAGCCCATGCCGCCATTGTTGTTGATGTTGTAGTTGCCCTCGACCAGTACGTTATTGAGGTAGCCAAACTGGTTGCTACTCACATCGGCATTGATCCAGATGATGGACCCACTCTGGACACCACCCTGCAATGGACCGCCTAGGTTGTTGCCTGACACCACCACATTATGGATGTCATTGCTATAGAAGATAGATATAAACGTACCGTTAGAGGTGTTATTCGTCACCTGATACCCGTTGACCGTAGTGCCACCGCAGCAGCTCTGGAACAAGAGTCCCTCACCATCCACACTATAGAAAGGCCCACTATTGATGCGGTGCCGATAGACGACCCAGTCATTATTATCAACCCGTGCACCCCAGCCCGAGACATCGATACCACGGTTTTCGAACGTATTGGCGTTCTTAGGTACCTCTAGCCCCAGCGGGTGGATCCAGGTGACTTTCTGCATTTTGTCGCGGATCACATTGCCTGTCACCTCAGCATTGAGGCCGCTAAACGATAGGCCAATGCGCATGGTGTGGTAAATCCAGTTATCCCTGATCTCGACACCCTCGGCAAAAAGGGCAGGCTCTTGCTCGGGAGTAGCGGCAGTGACTGCGGCCTTGCGGTTAACCGAAATGCCATAGTGGTCGGTGTAATTGAAGATCGCCTTGCCTCCCCGTAGGGTATCATAACCTGTGAATGGCCACTTCTTAACCACATATCCATCCATCTCAAAGCTATCGTCTTGGCCACCTGTGCCTGCGATGTCGTTGCAGCGGTTATTGACAACAGCAGCATTGCGCTGAACAAAGACCCCGATATTGTTCGTGAACAAGTAGCTATGCCGCTGCCATGGCTCCTGAAAAGTCGTATCCGGAACGTAGAAGCTGGCATCGGCCACGTTATTGGTGCGGGTGCCCATCACGATGATGTTGCGGGTATAGGCGATCGGCTGGGTGCCTGCCCATCCGGTCGGGAAACCTAGGTCAGACCTAAAACTGATGCCTGCCCTGTTGACATTGACGTTCACGATGCCCGCATTGCTGACCCTACCATTGAAGGAGGTAATGCGCTTGAAGGCAGTGCTATTGGCCGTCCCACGACCGCCATTGGCCATCGGGTCAAAGATGTATTGCGGGAA
>CANHWS010000157.1 GCA_947464365.1 Cytophagaceae bacterium
CCAGCACGAGGAAGCAGGCTACCAAGGTTACCTGGGCTGCCACCGCATAGTTTGAGGCTATCAGCACCTACATCAACAACAGGGCGAGGTAAGGCAGAGATAAACACCGTATCCGAGCCTATGCAACCCGTCACGGTATCCGTCTTGGTCAAGATTGCTGTGAACTGTTGCAATAGGGTATCTGGCCGCTGGATAAAGACCTGGGTGATTGGTGTCAATGAGTCTCCCGTGATGCCAGGTGAGAACCTCCAGCGATAGCGGAACCTTGGCAACGGATCGTTCACCACACCAATTGTAGCTGATATGTCTGAGCAAATGGACACGTTCTTATTGCCAACCAAAGGTGTAGGTGGAAACAGTACCCTAACCATCAACGTATCATAAGTGATGATCTGGGGATTGAACGGATTTTTGCCAATGACAACAAAGCGATAGAGCCCATTTCCAGTTTGTGGGCGAGCAATTGAGATCAGTGGGTTAGGATTGAGCGAGTCAAACCGTGCTACACCGACTGCAGGAGTATAACTCCAGGTATAATCATAGATAGGACGTGGGGTCTTGAACAACCTTGTTGGGGTATTGTTACAGATCTCCACGGTGTCGATCCTGACATTAGGCAATTGATCAATGGAATCCGTAAGAGCAAATCGGCCCAGGGCTTTGGTTGTATCAGTCATCATGGACTGTTTGAGCACCATGTTGGCTGTTGACTGATAGACCTTCCAGAGTTGGCTACCGGCCAAGTTACGTGCCACTTTGATGGACCCTTCGCGGTTTTGCTCAACCCTTGCCATGACGTTTTTGTCATAGTTAAGACCCAATTTGAAGCTATAAGGGCGACCATTATTGCTCGCATTGGTCACATCATATCTGGCAAAAAAGTAACGCCTTTGTACGATGGTGTTTGCGGGATCAATGCCTGGCAAATAACGCAAGGCCACAGATGTAGGCCGATTAATGGCCAGCGGTGTTTCATCCCAATTGATCTGCCCAACTTTGCGACCTGCAAAGAAGAAATTCTGCAAGGTTCCTTGTGGCACTGCCCTTGGGCTCGCAATCGAGGCAAAGCTGGCAGGTGGACGTACGGAGCTATCCATCAGTACCTCGTATGCACCAAGGTCAGCTCCCCAACGTGACAAGTAACCAACAGGGCTATCAGCTGAGCGTGGAGTGCCATTAATGTCAAACTTGATGGCATCACCTATGTAGTCCTGGCCTCCTTCAGGGCCAGCTGCACCTAGGGTATTCACAAACCACGCCGTCGAATCGGTCCGTTTGATGCTGAGGTCGCCAGCATCAGGATCGTTGAACAACTGTAAGTAGTTACCTGAACCTTGGGTAGTTGGTGCGTTGCGGTCAGTAGTGATGGCCCAGCTATTGGCATCCCCTTGCGAGGTCGCAATCCAGTTATTGTAGCTCTTGTCACCTACACCATAACGAGCTGTAAGGTTGGTATCGATCACACCAAGCAAGTTATAGTTACTCATGGCAGGTGCCCAGTCAAAACTGCGGTTGGTGCCAATGGCAAAGCCACTACGTTGGTTGTACAAGATGTTATTGCGTACCCTAAGGTCAGCAGTTGTTTGGCCTTTGCGCAAGAATCCGTAGTTGTTGACACGGCCAAGACCATAGATCAAGACTGTGTTATGGATAACCCCTACGCGTCCATTAGCAACTGAGTCCACCACAATGCCGAACTGAAATGAGTTTCGCGAGCGGTTACTTTCACTTAAGCCCCTGTAGGGCCTGTTGCTCATTTGGATGGCGTTGTTATAAATCATCCAGCCAGTAGCACCTGCCGTGTTAGCCGATAGGTTAATTCCATAAACCTCACCACCGTTACCGTCTCCAGGATTAACTAGACTAAAGTTGCTAATTCTGTTACGAGCAATGATGCCAGAAGAAGAACGTCTTAAAGGATTTCTATCAACCCAAATACCATAAGCCTTCGAACCATTGGTATACCCCATTCTAGAAATGGAGTTATCCGTAATCGCAATATTGCTTGTATTTGGTGTTAGGTAAATACCCAGAACTGAGCTACCATACTCAGTTATCTTGAGGTTGTCGAGGACATTGTTTTTTATCTCGACAGCACCCGTACCGACATACCTGATGCCTGCTAATACTGAGTTGATGTTAACCAATTGGTTCTCATTGATGGTAACTCGGCTATTGGAGTTATTGTAGACTATGTCCATGTTGCCTAAAGTGAGGGTGTCTTGTAGACGTCCTACCTTGTTACGATCAATATTGACAACACCAGACGATACCTGAATACACCTAGCACCTCCACTCTGATCCTCAGGATAGCCAAGGCTATAGTTACGTACGTTCTGGATCTGGTTGCCAGTAATGAAGGATGGCGCACTTGGGCCACCACCCACATTCATATCAATGGCGTTGAGGTTCCAGCCTAGTGGTATAACCATTGGTGGGCCACCAGCAAGTGGAGCAGTGCCACCAATGTAGTTATTAGCAATGGTGTCAAGCTCAGACTGGCCACCAGGCACAAACCGAATAGCAGTTGCTGTGGCTGAGAACCGACATCCACCGGGGTTGGTGTTATAGATGCTATTGCCCTCAATGTTCCAGTTGCCACCGTTGCCAAACTCAGACACATCAATACCCCTGAAGCGGAAGTCATAGATGTTATTGTTGATAAGGCGGTTACCCATGTTCAGGTTAGGCGCAAAGTCCTTCTTCTGGGACAAGATCCCCCAGCTATACCCACGAAGCTCACCTTTGGGGCCATCTGTATTAGTACCACTGATGCTACAACCGTCGATGGTGTTATAGCTATTGCCATAATCACCAGTGCGGGTCGAGCCTGCGAAGTAAACTGCTGCCTCGTCCATATCCACTGTCAGCTGATACAGGGCAGACCTAATCACCCGGTCCAACGAATCATAACGACGTTTGGACCTCGCAAAGTTAATCACATAGACTGCATTGGTTGTGGAGTCCACAATCCAGCGAGCCCATTGCCTTTGCCAACGTGCCATCATGCCTACAGTATCTGGTGGCACTGGACATGGTGGCCTCATACTAACAGGAAGACCTGATGTTGCTGGGCTACAGTCAATGTTCTGTTGGTTCTGACTCCGATAGTCACTAGCATAATTACAGTTTGGCGTACTAGTCGGGCAACGAGGAAACGAAGGATTTGGCAGACAGTCGCAAGTGTAGCCAGGGTTAATCGGCTTGACCAAATTTCGTAAGTATTCTGGGCGGTAATCTGGATCAGTGTTGTATCCATCTGCACACCGGTTGTACTCCAATACCCTTCCGTTATAGCTCGTGTCACCGTCACCATCTGGGGCTGGCAAGGTTGAGTTCCACTTATTACCATTAATAATGGCACCTTGAGCAAGCCCAGTTGTTGGCAATGGGTTGTTTGTATATGGGTATGGTTTGTTTGACAACCCACGACATGGCACATAAAATGCGATGCTTGGGTTGTACAAGTTTTTGATCTCATAGTCCAGCTTCGTGAAGGGACATGAACCACGCGGAACCACTTTCGGGAAAGGTGGAACGGAAGTCATTGCCTCTATCTTCAGACCCTTGAGGGTGTTGAATGTGGCATCGTTCTGGAACAAGAAGTTGCGAGTAGGACCAGCAATCGCCGTTTTACGGTTGGTAAATCGCCAAGATCCACCACCTGCATTACCTTCAAAAATCAAATTGTCAACACCGTCAAAAGTAACCTCGGCATTTAGGTTAAACCTGCCTGCTGTGACCAAATTGGCGTTTGTTGGGTTCAAAACACGGCAAGGAAAGTTACCAGCGTTTTGCTTGAAGACAATCGGAAAAACCTCAGGAAATTCAGTGTTAGTAGTATCTCCATTATAGTCCGCCAAGAACGAGGCAGTAACGGGCTGGTTGAGCTCAAGGCTATTGTAGTCAAGACTGAACTCTGTGAGGTTTTTGTAGGTGCCTGTATTGCCAATCGTGATGGCAGCCGGCATGTAACCTGGTTTGGCAATCGTGAAGAAGGTTGTGCCAGCAGGGCTATTAAATGGCCCACGGAACACCCGCTTTTCATTGGTCAGGACATTGGCAGCCGTGCGGTTGCCACCAAGGTTGCTATATATCGCATCAGGGTCAGTGCCAGTTGTAGAGTTGGTATCTTGACCAATCCGCGACTGAGAGTCAAGGGAGTCGGTCAAGAGATTAACACTTCCGATGGCGGTAATGATGCCATTTCCAGTACGCGTGACAGCCCAATGGGCCAAGTTCGTGAACGGACGCAGACGATCAGGAGCTGCATCTGTAGCCCCGCTATTATTGAAGTAGGTGCCGATAACCATTGGTTGGCTATTGGTCCTTACCCCATTAAGCCTCATACCTTTATATTTGGTGGATGTACCAACGGGCCAGATGTAATTCCCTCCTGCAGCAATCGGCGTTACAGAACGTTTAAGACCACCAACAAAATAGCTATTAGAGTCAGCTGTTCCCTGTAGTGCAAGTGCAGCACCAGACATGACCGTCACACGGTCTTGCTGGTTGCCAACAATGCCACCCATTGTGATGGTATCTGCTAAGATTGAGCCTGTCCCAGATCCTGAAACGCCGCCGATGTAACCTGTGCTTCCTAAAACATAGTTTGCTGTCCTGAGCGTATATGGCCCTAAGTCAATATCACCACTACGATGGGTAAAGCTCTTTGTCGGGAAAAAATTAGAGCCACCATCCCATGAAATGCGCCTCACATTAGGCACATTAACATCCGACAAAAGCTGAAGACCAGCGCCCTTGTTCTCTAGCACGAACTCAATACCATTTTGCTCTATTGTGCCGCTTGATTGCCATTTTTGGAGGCGGTTGCCGCCAAATATAACTTGGCTTCTAATCCTGTCTGTAACTCCTTGAGAGTTCCGTAAGGCCCCTTGGAAGGACTGTTTGAAGATACCACCCTCCATAATGAAGTCTCCACCAAGGTTTAGTTGGTGTGTAAAGGCATTGAGCCAGAACTGGATATTGCTTCCGCCGCTACAATCATAAGTGCCACCTGTCATATAAAGGTGACCAGGCAGATTGATCGTCGTCCGATATGGCCGAAAATCGTTGCAAGCATGAAATGTGCCACCCCGGATGATCAAACTATCGTTGATGATCAAAGGCTGTAAGCCACTAACTCCCTCTGCAAAGGACAGACGACCACCTGTTACCTCTATCTTGCTATAAGCAACAGAAAACGCAGTATTCGCAGTGATAAACAAGGTACTTGTTCCATTGCCTGTACTATTGACTTTGAGTTTACCACCAGCTTGCAGTGCTGGCAAACGATAAAAACCGTTAGGCGCTGGGTTGGCCTCGTTAAAGGTCATGTCACGGTTTTGATTAAATCCGTTCCAGGTCAGGTTATAGAACGACTGGTTGGACATATTGCCAGGGAAATTACCCTGTACCCCGCGGATATCCAGTGTCGAACCAGCTTCCCATGTCACAATCGGAAGTTGGCCACCATCACGATTGTGGATAAATGTACCTGTTGACCTAACAATACCTTTAATAGGTGTTGAAGTATTCAAGATATCACCACCAATACCGTTAAAGGTGCTGCTACCGTTCACGAAACGACCTGCCAAGTCAAAGTCAACTGTAGTCGGAGCCCCAAGTGATATGTTATCAATAGATAATAGCCCTGTTTGACTTGAGATGTTCCGGAATGCCACCCATACATTCCGGCCTGCATATTGTGCTAGAGAGATGTTACGGAATGTTTGAGAGTTCCCAGACTCCGTATAAACACCCGCAAAGGTTGAGTTGGTCAACAAAGTGAATGGATCAGCTGCCAATCCACTTGGGTCAGTGGTAAATACACGCACCTCATAACGCACCGGATCAAACGAAACGGCACCACAATTTGTGGCACAAGGTGTACAACGGCTAGTCAGATTGTTTCGGCCAAAACGTGAACCTTGCCAGTAAAAAAAGTTATTGGTGCTAATGGACAATGTAGGCGAGATAAGCCAGTCATCAGCGACACCTCCATTGGCATAAAAGGAGGAGGATAACATTGCCCCACCACGACCAAACCAACTTGATTTACCAAGGCAATTACCACCACATTGGATGGTAGTACCTGTCGGATTATCATCATTGATACCAGCATTGCCAATGTTACATAAGGCCACCGCGTCAACATTGTTGTTGTCAGCATCCATCACCGTCCAACCGGATGGCGGGGCACTACCTTCGGTAACAGAAGCAAAGTTTTCGGTAAAGGTGTTCGCACTACTTATTCTGATATCAAACTGGTTTTGGCTGGCATCAAGGGTTCCCGAAGGCTCGACTCGGAAGCGGCTGGCATAGCGGTTGCCATTGCCTTGGCTCATGCCAATATCTACTGTAACGTAATTCCGGACAATAATCTGACTTGCAATCGCTCCATGAGGAAAGACGGTGGCAGCAACCCAACCATTTGTTAGGTCTGGGGCATTAACAGGGCAGTTGCCTGTTGGGCATCGCTCCCAGTTGCTGACAGCTGACCAGTTGGCCGAGCCTGTTGCCTTGGTACGATAGCTTGCATTAACTACCTCAAGCGGAATAGGAATACCACAAGCACTGCCTGGGGCACCTTTATAGCCTAAGTTGATTGCTAGCAGGCCGGATGTTGCACCAGGTCCGCAGACGTTGACACCACGTACAGAAACATAAGCTGTACCAATAAATCCGGGTGTCCAGACGATAGAAACTGTATCCCTATTGGCAACACCCTGGATAGCACCTGCATTGCTCGGGATCAAAGTCCAGCGATAGGATTTTGCACCAGCAACACCTGCAGTGCTAAATAGGTGACGACGTGGATTGGCTACGGAGCCAATGGTACAAACGGAGTCATTGCCAGCACCAAGGGGCGCAGCGATTGTTGGGGTAACCGGCGCAGTTAGTGGATTGAAAACACGGATCCGGATCGGATTACCATAGAATCTTGGTGTGCCCCGTCTTAGGCCTCCATTGCCATCGGTTGTGCCGCCCCAAACGCGTAACTGGTAGTTGTTACTGCTCGGTAGGGAGGCAGGCAAGGTCACCGAATTCACCGAACCAACCAATATCGGATTGAGGAAACTGCCATTCTGGTCAGAAAGCTGGATCAATAGCTCACGCGGAGCAGAAACAGCAGGCGGTGCATAGCTTGGCAACGGGATGTTGACAGGGAAGGTGGCGCCAGCGCAAAACGAGGTATCAGCGTTAAAGCTATTTGAAGCACTACGGATAGGTGCGCAATTGTTAACATTAACTATCAACGGAACGGAGGACAAACCAATACAGTCTGTCGTTGTGGTGACATAGATGCTTACTGGGCCACCAGCAAACAAGGTATCCCACGTTACGATACAAGCTGTATCCACGCCAGCAAAACCTTGGATAACACCTGCCTCTGGTGGGTCAATTGTCCATTTGTAGGACAAGGCACCTTGCACCGAGTTGGTCACATAGATCATACTGCGATAGCTCCCGCAGCCAAATGGACTTGTAGCTGGGTATTGCTGACAGCCGCCAGGACGATCTTGCTGATTGCCGAACGAACAAATATTGATACCAGTGCCTTGGTTATCGCTTGCGCTGATATTACGTGGATAGTTGGTATCTAGGCGACCGTTCGTGATTTTGCTGTAATCAGGAATGAAGTAAGGCTGCACAGGTGGCTCAGCAAGTACATTGACATTAATCGTGATCTCACCACCCAATAATGCTGGGTTTGTCGATACGATCCTGATACGTGTAGGGCCAGCAAGACCGAAGGGCAAGAAACATGGTATGCGTTTGCGCGCTTGGTTAATCTGGATACCAGTACTATCGGTCAGTGGTGAGTTCAGGACACCGATGATATCGCCGCCACCTACTACTACTGGTCCGAAGTTGCCATCTGCATCCGATACTTGCACCATAAACTGGTTACCAGCCTTGAAGATGGTGTTGGTCGGTGCGGTAACAGGGACATTCAGGTTGGTGAGTGGACAGAAGGTACCGTTTGCGATACCACTACCAACAGTGAGACAAGCATTGGTTAAACTCACGAACAATCGTTGTGACCCAAGGCTTTCCCCGCATTGGTTCAGGG
>CANHWS010000158.1 GCA_947464365.1 Cytophagaceae bacterium
GGATAGACAAACGGTTTGTTGTCAGCTAAATTAGCATTGGCTTCTTTACCAGGGAAAACTGATCGTAAGGTGGTCTGAAGGCTAGACTCTTCACTTTCTAGGCTAGAGGCGGGGTCACCACGGTCGAAGGCGGTAATGCCGATTTGTTGTTGCCAGCCATTAGGCACGTTACGGATGCTATACTTATAGACAAAGGTATCCTGACCTACGATCCAGGGCTGCGGCATCCGGATACTCGCAAAGCCATTGTCAGCAAAGATGTTATTCCCCTTGATGTCCCACTGAGCCATGGTGTCCAATACGGACTCAGTAGCCTGTGGAGTAACGTCGAATGCAAACTTAGAGCCATAGATGCGATACCCTTCGAAGTCACGCTCGCGGGTTAGGCGGTCTAGGCTACGCTCGGCATTGGCTGTCCAGTAGATATCTATAGCGTTGTCCCGCGCGACGATGGTATCCTTAGGTGCATCTGGTGGGCTTGGAAGCAAAAAGCGGCCTCCGCCAGTTTCAGCACCATTGTCTGGTTTGCCATCATAGTTGAGGTCATTGCCCTGAAAAATGGTCTGGACACGTGTAGCAGCGGTCGTGAGCAATTTGCGCTGCTCTGGCGTGTCTAGCCAAAGCCCTTGACCATCTTCTTGTTTTTTGGCGCAGACTACTGCAAATGAAAAGGTTACGGTGTCGCCAGGGTAAACAGTTCCAAAGGGACCAGCCGACACAAGCGAACTGCGGTTACCAGCTCCTCGTGTGTCGTTCTGGACTTGGGTAGGAGTCAAGCTATCGGTGGCAGAACCAGCTCCGAAACGGTTAAATCCGCGGGTCATGTATTGATAGCGGATGTTATCGTTTGCTGGGCGGGTGTACCACTGGCGGTTCGGGTTGCTGAAGAACCAAGTGTACCAGTTATTGGTGAATCTGCTTTTTATTACTGGGTTCTGACTATTGATGAAGTAGGGATTGCGTTTATGGCCATAGACCTGTTCACGCAGTATTTTTCCTTGAGCATCCCGCAATAGGTTGCCATTTCCATCGCGTAGGACGAAGCCGTTGGCATCACGGACGGTGTCTTTGTAATACCCACCAAGATACTTGACACCGACATAGCTATTTGCTCGTTCCTCGTTGCGTGGGTCTGGGTTGGCGTCGAACTCGTATGCAATGTCGAGGGAGTCGATATAGCCATTGCCGCCCTTGTTGTAGAAGTTGGTACCAGCAGTTGGTTGGACAACATTGATGTTGCGGACAACACCCTCGAACCAGAAACCAGCAGCAAAATTGCTGATGGTGTCACGGCCGACATTCCGCACTTTGTACTCCAGGATTACAAAATTGCGGGTGGCAGATAGGCTCCAGTTATAAGAAGCCATATCTACTGCTAGGCCCAGAGGTGCGCGGTCTGTATTATCAATCCTGATCTGGGTTCCCGGTACAAAAACAGCAGCCGTATCTGCAAAGTTGGTGTAGAAGTCTTGCGTAGAAAGGGCTTGAGGCCTGAAGAGGTTACCAGCGCTTTTGTCATTGCTGATCTCTGTCATTGTCTTGCCCATGGGGGCGAAGAACTCAAAGTCGCGCGAGCCTACACTGTAAGCTCGGCTAACGTTGTAGGCTCCTGTACTGACACCAATTGCATTACGCTGTTTGCTGCGTCCACCCATCCAGATACCACCGTATTGGATGTGCTCGACCCCACTGCTGCGGGGAAACTGCATCGAGGCATACCGGCCATCGCTACAAACACCAGGGACCCATGTGCCGCTGAATCCGTTCCCAAGGACACCATTCCGGTCGATTGTTACATAGACCTCGCTGGCCTTCGTTTGTTTTTCTATCACGCCACATGATACCTGCTGTGCCATCACGACAGAGCTAGCCACGAGGGCTACCAGTGTCAACACTGGGATGGTCAAGCGGGTAATATGTGTCAGGGTCCTGAGCATGAAGCGGTGTAAAGACTTGGCAGAAACGACTACCATATAAACAGTTTGGTAGGTTTGATGAGAATTGTGGAGCCACTTATCTGGGCCCAATATGCGCCAGTTGGCATATCCCCAACACGGAAAGTTACCTGGTTATCGGCAGTTTCCTCTGACTTGGCAACCCGTAGGACTTGTCCTGCACTATTGCATAGGGTCATGGTCAGTTGCTGATCGAGAGCTGTAGGTATGGTGCCGCTAATCGTTTGTGTTGCTACGTTGTACCTAAAGCTTGGAGTTAGGACTGCAGACTTGGAGTCAAGACTTGTAATTACAGGTCGATTTACCCTCAGCTTAAGGACAATCGGGAGGTGATCGCTAAAGTTAACCATGGCCGAAAGTACATTGGCTGGAGC
Organism: Cytophagaceae bacterium; assembly: GCA_947464365.1. Lineage (GTDB taxonomy): Bacteria > Bacteroidota > Bacteroidia > Cytophagales > Flexibacteraceae > CANHWS01. The sequence goes on from CANHWS010000158.1 coordinate 2,330, forward strand.
CGAGTTATTGCCAGAAACGTTAACTGTGTTATTGTAAACACGACCATTATTGCCGATGGCTTTGTAACTATTTGGGACAATGGAAACCCCGTTAGAGTCACGCAGTAGGTATTGGTTAGCCAAGAAAAGGTCAAAACGATCATCCAGACCACCACTAGAAAGGCAACCATTACTAGTCACGACAGAACTTTGGGTGTGGTATTGCGCAAAAATCTGGTTGGATGTCCATGTCCCCAGGGCATTTAGTGGATCTGAGAACCTAACAGGGCCCCAAGTGTTGCGGGCCATGAGCCGTGTCAGTGCAGGCTCAGCGGATGAGGAGCAGTTGAAGTCACCCTGCATAATAACTGCACCCCTTACACGGTTGGTGGTAAGGTAGTTGACGACAGCATCAGCCATTAGTCGACGAGAGGTGCTGTCTGAAGGTGCGCTACCTGCCTTGAGGTGGCATATCAGGATATTGATAAAAGCTGTGTCTCGGTTGGTAGCTAGGTCGCCAGATTTGTAGTACAGTTTGAAGTGATCTATCGTCCTGACTGGAGCATTGATAGCTGTATGGCTCTTGAGAATAACTTTGTTGGTATTGTAATATAGGGTATTGACTATGTCGCTGTTGGCATTGTTAAGCAATCGGTCACGGCTAAAAACACCATATCCTAAACCATTCAGGATGTTTTTGGGCCGATCAGCTGTTGCTTCGAAACGTACCATCTCGTTCACACCCAAAATGTCAGGGCGTGTGTATGACAAAATGGTCGTGAGGTAGGGGTCCTTGATGGCTACCCCATTAATGGCAGCTGTACAGCCAGGGATGTTGAGATTGCCGTAGTTGGTGAGGTTGTATTGCATCACCTTCAGCGTATCCTGAGCGTATGCCTGGACACCAAGCAGCCAGCAGACTACTATGGCTTTCAGAAGACGTGAAATTTGGAGTTGGTATATTGGCATAGCTCTACAGATGCAAAAATACCCCAGGCATCCGGTGGCAATGTTATGCCAAGGTTAACAAAATGAGATAAGGTGTTGGGTTGCTGAAGCCACACAACGGCCATTTTGTTTGATTTATGGATAGGTACTTGTTTTTACTTTACTCCATTTTTTAGGCGTAAAAAATAGTATTTATATAATTTGGCCCAACTCATTGCCTTGCTTACAATACCCATACCTTCTCATAGATCTTTATGTGTGTCAGCTAGAGTTGGTCTAGGTGCAAAAAAAAGCAGGCCGCGATAACACGACCTGCAGAAGTATAAAGCTGAAGCGCTGCTGTGCCCTTACTCGCGGGTGAAACCCTTCATAATGCCCCGCTCCGAGTTGCGGATGAAGTTGGTGATCTCGTCGCGCTCGTCACTAGGAGGGCATTCCATCTCGATGCGGTCAAGGGCCTTAGAGACGTTGTTGCCTCCGAGGTAGATGATGCGGTAGATGTCCTGAATCTCTTTGATTTTTTGGTTGCTATAACCACGACGGCGGAGGCCAATGCTGTTAATGCCTGCATAAACCATCGGTTCACGGCCAGCCTTGATAAATGGCGGGATGTCCTTCCGGATCAATGACCCACCGGCTACCATGGTATGAGCGCCGATTTTGGTGAACTGGTGGATGGCTGATGATCCCCCAATTACAGCCCAATCGTCAACGGTGCAATGCCCAGCAATCTGGACGTTGTTGATGATGATAACATTGTCGCCGACTGTGCAGTCATGGCCCAAGTGGCTGTATGCCATCAGCATACAGTTGCTCCCGATGACAGTTTTGTACTTGTCGGTTGTGCCACGGCTGATGGTGACGCACTCTCTGATTACGGTGTTGTCACCGATGTAAACGAAGGTTTCGACATCGTTAAACTTGAGCGACTGAGGAAAACCGGAAATGCAAGCACCTGGAAATATTTTGACGTTTTTGCCAATTCTTGCGCCTTCCATGATCGTCACGTGTGAACCTATCCAGGTCCCGTCGCCGATCTCAACGTTTTTGTTTATGGTCACGAATGGTTCAATGACCACGTTCGCCCCAATTTTAGCCTCGGGATGTATGTAGGCAAGTGGTTGTATCATGATGCTTTGGGGGCAAGAATGGCAGATAGAGTTGCCTCACAAACGATGGTATCGCACACAAAGGCTTGGCTACGCATCTTGACGATACCACGGCGAATAGGGGCCATGAGTTCGCATTTGAAGATTACGGTATCGCCCGGGACGACCATCTTCTTGAACCGACACTCGTCAATGCCGAGGAAGTAGGTCCAGTAGTTTTCTGGGTCTTCGTAGGTGTTAAGCGCAAGGATACCACCAGTTTGGGCCATGGCCTCAATCAGAAGGACCCCAGGCATCACTGGGTTGCCAGGGAAGTGACCTTGGAAAAATGGCTCGTTGATCGTGACGTTCTTAACGCCAGTTACAACAGTGCTGTCCAGGTAGATGATCTTGTCAATGAGCCTAAATGGGTAGGCATGCGGCAACATTTTGTAGATCTTGTTGACATCAACCACTGGTGGGGTTTTAGGGTCGTACACGGGCACGGCCTTACTAATTTGTTCCATCATCTTCCTTTTTAGTTTTTTGGCGAACTCAAAGTTAGCCGCATGCCCTGGGCGCGCTGCCAAGATTTGTGCTTTAATAGGCCGACCTGCCAATGCCAAGTCGCCCATGACGTCAAGCAGTTTGTGTCTGGCAGGTTCGTTTTTGTAGTGTAGCTCAACGTTGTTGAGGTAGCCTTCGCTCCGGACTTCGACCCTTGGTTTGTTGAACAACTTGGCCAAATAGTCTAGGTCGTTGTCGTCTACCACACGGTCCACGATCACGATGGCGTTGCTTAGGTCCCCGCCTTTAATAAGATCCTGTTTGTACAGGAACTCAAGTTCGTGTAGGAAACAAAAGGTCCGGCAGCCCGCAATTTCCTTTGCAAACCGCGTGATGTTTGTCAAGGATGCGTGTTGGCTTCCTAGTACAGGCGAGTTGTAGTCGATCATGACTGTCACCCGATAGTCATTGAGGGGTAAGGCGGCGATCTCAACATCGCGTGCTTCATCTTTGTAGATGATAGGCTCGGTGACCTCAAAGTAGTGCCTAAAGGCGTTTTGCTCTTCGACACCAACTTCCTCTAGCATCTCGACATAGGGGCCAGCGCTTCCGTCCAGGATGGGGGTCTCGATGGCGTTCATCTCCACCATGACATTGTCAACTTGCATACCAACTAGGGCTGCAAGGCAATGCTCAACGGTGCTGACGCGTGCGCCATTTTTTTCAAGTGTCGTGCCACGGCTTAGGTCCACGACGTAGTCCACATCGGCTTCAACTACTGGCTCGCCAGGTAGATCAATGCGTTTGAACTTGATGCCATGGTTGATGGCAGCGGGCCGGAACGTAAGGGTGCAGATAACACCTGTATGCAACCCGACCCCTTCGATACTGATAGGGGCCTTGATGGTATGCTGTTTGGTATTCATATAAGTCCCAAAAGTAGTGACCTTTTTTGGTACCAAAAAGCCTAGATCAGTACTGACGGTCGCTTTAGCTGACAAGAATGCCCTTAGTTAGGTATAGAAGGGCAATTCTGTCGCTTGGTTAACGATTTGCTAAGGTTAAAAAAAACACTCCATTTCCTGACCTTGCAGCGTAGGAACCCAGACGAACGATTTTAAACAAACCGGTTATGGTGAAGTCAGGAAGCAAATTAGGCACCTGTTTGCTGTTGTTTCTCGTTCTGCTCTAGCTGATTGACACGCTTGGCGAGTTTGTCCAGACGTTGGACGTGTAGCACACTCCGGAGATACTCCTTGATCGGCATCATCGGGCTGCCCATCCAGAGCTGGTCGGCGTTTGTGATGCTAGCATGGACACCTGTCTGAGCGCCAAATTTGGACCCATCAGCAATTTTGAGGTGGTCAGAAAAGCCCACTTGGCCGCCTATAATGCAGTTGGCCCCGATGGTGGTGCTACCCGCAATGCCAGACTGGGAGGCCATGACAGTATTCTGCCCAATGGTCACATTGTGCCCTACCTGTACCAAGTTGTCGAGCTTGACCCCTTGTTTGATCAAGGTGCTACCCATTGTCGCTCGATCGATGGTGGTATTGGCGCCTACCTCAACATAATCTTCGAGCACGACATTGCCGAGCTGGGGGACGGCCTTGTATGTGCCATCTGCTTGTGGTTGGTAGCCAAATCCTGGTGTCCCGATGGTGCAGCCGGCGTTGACCACACAGCCCTTACCGATCACGGTGTTAGCCAATATGCGGACCCCTGGATGGATGATGCTGCCATCGCCTATCGTTACGTTGTCTCCTATATAGGCATGAGGGTGGATCTTGACTTGCTGACCTAAAGTCACGTTATGGCCGATATAACTAAAGGCGCCACGGTAGACTCCTTCGCCAACAACTGTGTTCTGGCCAATGTAGCTAGGCTCTTCTACACCAACCTTTGTCATTTCCTGCAACTTGGCGTATTGCTCCAGCAACCCAACAAAGGCTGCATGCGGGTCCTTGACCACAATCTGGACCGCATTGATTTCACCCTTGGGTACAAACGTATCAGCGACCAAGACGGCAGAGGCAGTCGTGGTATAGATGTATTGCTCGTAGTCTGCATTGGCCAAAAAGCTGATCGCACCGGGTTTGCCGTCATTTAGTTTGCAAACGTTGTTGATGGCTTGGTCTGGGTTGCCAAGGAGCTGGCCTCCTATCAGAGCAGCAATTTGTCCGGTTGTGATGTGCATAGTGGTCTAGAGTGATAATAGTAGGGTAGTAGTTTGGTTTGGCCCGATCTACGGCTTTTAGCCTAGGATAGTGCCTGTGCATCAAGGATGGAGCCTTGCGTTAGCCGAGGATGGCGGCAAAGGTAATATTTTGTTACCGCGTTGTCCATGGCTTGCACATGTGGGGCATCGCTTGCGGTCATGATGTCCTTCACTTGGCCGCTTTTGGTCAGGATCCTGATGTTGTTGGCACCAGCAAAATAGGTGGTATTATTTATCTCGCCAGTGCAGAGCAGATACGGGATATCAGCTGACTGGACTACAAGGTCTGCAGGCCCAAGAGGCAACATCGAGGTGCTGCGCTCCCAGTCAAAGGGTTTGTCACTGATGAGGACCTTGAATAACTTGCGCTCCAGTAATGCTTTGCAGAGTTCGCTCAGGACAAGGTCGGGGTGCCGTGCCCAGCGTTTGATTGCGGCCCAAATGTCAATATCATCTAACAATAAAAAATGGGCTAACCAGGCAGGGGCTTGGCTGCTTTGTAGGTCGTTAGGGGTTATCCTGGGCACTTCATCCGGGGAAAGAAGTGTGGTCGGATGGAAAAAGTGAGCTAATGGATCGGCAAGCTGAAGTGGAACCCCCTCTGCAAAGAGGTGGCGCGCGCGGCGGAGCAATTGCACTAACATCTGCTCGGTGCTCACTGTCGTTTTATGAAGATAGACTTGCCAATACATCAGGCGACGGGCTACCAAAAAGTTTTCGATGCTGTAAATGGCTTTTTCTTCAACCACCAGATTGTCGTTAACCAAGTTCAGCATCTTGATGATCCTTTGGCTGGCAACTCCACCCTCGATCACACCCGTGAAGAACGAATCCCGAGCCAAGTAATCCAACCGATCGACATCTAACTGCCCACTGATTAGTTGATGAAAAAAAGGACGCGTATAGGTGTCATTGAACCTCTTGATGGCCACGCCCATATTGCCACCTAACTATTGTACCAGTTGTTGCATCACGAGCAGGGTA
>CANHWS010000159.1 GCA_947464365.1 Cytophagaceae bacterium
GTTAACTAGGACGGACCCGACCAACCCAGCAACAATGATACAACCGACGATAATTTTGTTCAACACGCTTTATTTTGTCTTTCTAATCAAGGTTGGATGGGCTGCCGTGGATTACGTTTGAGGTTATCAAGACGTATGACGGGCTTAATCCGCAAAGATAAAGTAAAACGATAGCCACAATTGCTATAGATGGAACCAAGATAGCATAAAATATGCCAACCTGCCCACCAAGGCCCTGTTTTTGACCGTCCAATGCCCAAACCAACATTAAGATTGCTTAATTTTAGTTTGAAAGTCAGCCTAAGATTTGCTTCTTTGTAGGTACCTAGCTCCTTGTCTGGCGCTCGCGGGCTGCTCTGCCTGCCAAACTGGACATGGCCCTGGGTAAACAGGTGTATAAGTCCAAGAGCTAATTTGATCCTATGTTCAGCAGCCTCGGCGAGTTTGATCGCAATTTGTTTTGGGTCATCAACTCGATGAATAGTCCATTCTGGGACCAAGTGATGATTGCCGTTACTGGCAAATGGATATGGTTACCGTTCTACCTCGCATTGGCAGTATGGTTGTACCTAAACCTAAAACAACGCGCCGTCACGATCATCTTATTCGCCCTCCTGGGGCTTGGCGTAAGTGATGCGATCTCTAGCCGCCTCTTCAAACCATTTTTTGAACGCTTGAGGCCCTGTCACGAGCCATCGTTTGCGCCATTTTTGCACACACCAGACGGATGTGGAGGCGAGTTTGGATTCGTTAGCTCGCATGCGGCTAATACATTTGGCTTAGCCTTTCTGCTCTGGATTCTCCTTCGCCGCCATGTTAAAGGGGTGCGGTGGCTGTTCGTTTGGGCCGCCATCGTCAGCTACAGCCGTATTTATCTAGGCAAACACTACCCTGCCGACATCGTTGGTGGGGCCTTAGTAGGAGTCATTTCGGCCTTTCTGATGTACAGGATCTACACCTACTTCGCACTGCGGGCAGGCAGCACTTGGGGCAAATGGTGGTTCCGGAAATGGATGGAGCTCAAGTACTAATGGCCTCAGGAACAACTGTATTGCCTCACATTTGGCTTTCCCAGCATTGAAGGATTTTATAATTGCACTTAGGTCATAAACACTAGTTGGTAGGCAAAAGATATGTGGTGTTTGTTTGCGGTGCTGGTCGTTACCCTTTGTTGGCATGCTTATAGGGCGGAACCGTCTAGCGAAATATCAAATGGTGAGTCTAACCCATCATGGTACCGGCTCAACTACTTTTTGGTTTTATTGCCCTGGGTTTGGGCAACCACTGCCTTAGCATTTTGCGTCTTGGCCATTGTGCAGGATAATCTTGGTATCCTCAATAGCCAAGTGCCTGCTACCATCATATTGGCCCTAATGATCGGATCGATCGGCTGGGGTGGTCGTTGGTTTAACAAACTACATAAGTCCTTTGGTCGTGCGTATGAGGTGGCAATCCCTGCTTCTGATACCTCTGCAAGCAATAAACCATTTTCTGCAGCCGAAAAGGTGATCTTGGTCTTTATAGGCCTGATGGTGGCACTGACCTTTGTAGCAGGTTGCCTCTTGCCACCTAACAACTGGGATAGCCTGACCTATCACCTCAGCAGGATGATGTTCTGGTACCAGCATAACTCTTTGGAGTTTTATCCCACGGCCAACACCCGTCAACTTTACCAACCGCCGTTTGCTGAGTTGGTGGGCTATATGGGCTGGCTGGTAGATGGTAAATCGGACCGTGGTTTATTCCTGATTCAGTGGCTTAGTTATATCAGTAGTCTTTGTGTGATTTGGCAATTGTTGCGCCAAACGGCCTTAGCCAGGTTTGCTAGGATAGTTGCTTTAGGGGTCATGGCCTCCACGCCGATGTTTATCCTTCAGGCCTCCAGCACACAAAACGACTTGCTGCTTGGTTTACTATTGTTGCTTATGGTGACGGCCTTACTTAAAGCCAGTCCATTTGGCTGGGGATGGCTATTGTTGGCGGGCTTGATGGCGGTCTTGGCGCTGATGACCAAAGGGACTGCCTTAATTTACGTACCATGTATAGTGTTTGGCTGGTTTGCCTTCAATTGGCGCCAGATCAAATGGGCCAGCTTGGTGCCTATCAAGATAAGCGTCCTAGCCCTTTTGACCTTGCTGTACGGACAGCAACTATACCGCAATTATCAGTTCACTGGCCATGTTCTTGGGGTGGATCCCGCAGAACAAGTAATGTACGCAAACCAAACCCACGCAGTTGGGCCAATGGTCAACAACCTGCTGCGTAATATTACAATGCACCTAGGTGTAATTGGCCTTGACAGCCTGATATCAAAGGTCTTAACGCTTGGGATAGGTACACTCACTAACACGGATGTAAATGACCCAGCCATTACGTTTCAGAAACAGACCTTTGCGACCCAAGGCACTACACACGAGGACACCGCCAGTAACCTGATCGGGATGGTTTTTATTATCACAGGTGGGATTACAGCCATACGATATCGTAAAGCCCTTCAAGCCTTGGTTGATCCTAGGCTGTCAAGCAGTGTTTGGCTAGGTGGAATCCTCTCGCTATTTCTGTTCTGCTTCGTTTTTAAGTGGCAGCCATGGCATAGTCGGCTCCATCTACCATTCTTTATGTTCTTGGTGCCACTCAGCACAGCAGTTACGGTCCATTTTCTTGATAATCGTAAGGTCGTCTGGCAAATCCTCTGCTGCCTTTGTGTCGGGATCGGGTTGTGGTTTGTGCTCAAGAACGACCGCAGGCAACTAGGTAATCCAAAACATTGGCAAGCGAACGGCATTCAAGCTTATTATGCTGCCAATAACGAAGGCATGGCTCCTGAAGTGGACCGCCTTACTCGGTACCTGAAGGAGGAACGAATCAACCACGTTGGCCTCTTTATGGAAGGTGATGGATGGGACTACCCATTCTTGCAATTCGGTGCCGAGCACCATATCCTGATGACCAATGTCGCTGTCGGTAATGCAACAAAAAGCCTTAGGCAAGGACCAGATCAAATCCCGGAGAACATTATTCTTGATTTATGTCGGCAATGGGACACTTTAGCTATGCGACCCTTCAAGGTGCTTGATGGGCAGCATTTTTGGCTGATTAAGGATACCCCTGACCGCAAGGCCATGGTGTTGCTAGATCGTGAGGAAAATAAACGTAGGACCAAAGACAGATTAATCCCTTAGACTGCTGTGCTACAACCTTAGTCCAAAAATATCTGAATCCGCCTTAAGGTATTGCGGATTCCACAGGAAGATATCGACGCCATTTCAATTCGCTCCTTGCTGCCTGACGGCGAAAGGCCAACGAAAAACAAATTATCATAAGGCTACAAATAGCTATTACTTCACGACCCTAAACCCCGAGGCATAGGTTCCCATACGTGTTTCGATCTTACCGCATTCGTAGTTCGGGATACAAGGGAAGGTACTGTTCCAACATTGATCCCCGTCAGAAACCACATGGATAACTTGTTTGTCCTGGGTCTGCCACTGATAGACCTGCTTGGTCGGAGCTGGGTTACCGACGATCCAACATCCATCAAAGCGTTTGGCGGCATTAACTGCAATCAGGATGAACCCAACAGACTGAACTACCATGAGACCATAGAAAGTATAAGTCTGGACCTTCTTACTTAGTTGCCCCCCCACCACGCCAGCTCCAATGGCGATCACGAGCCAAGGCTGGGCATAAATAAACCTCAGATCAGGCACCATGTACAGCATCTGGACAGTTAATGCCAACAGAACCCAAGCATAAAGTAACAAAAGTGGACTGATACGTTTACGCATGATCCATAAGGCAACCGCACCTAACAAGGCGATAACAACTGGTATTAAGATATCGCCATTGGTTTTCTCTACCCATTGGACAAACCACTCAGACGCCGGGACAAAACGATTCTGGACCCACACATCTAGCGGCACCAATTTGGCTGCGTTCTGGATACTGAGTCGCTCGAGCTCTACCTCTGCAACAGGTACCTGCCAGTCCGGACTGCCAACGGCTGTAAAGGTCAGTGGATAAAACAAATAACCGCTCAAGACCCAGCCCCTCGCCACAAAAGGCAGGAGGACCACCCCAGCTAATAGCAGCAACCTAGGCCACAATGTATATGACTGGCGCCACGTATAACCTACCAGTAAAGCCCCTGTAATACAAGCAAACGGCAAGGAGGACAATTTGATTGTTAGGGCCCACGGCAACAATCCAAAGAAAAAAAGTAAGGCCGATCGGCTGACCTTTAGTAAACCACTAAAAATCAGCAACACCATATAGCCCACAAAAAAGCCTACTACAAAAGCCGGAAAGTCCGCACTGATTGAGTTGGCCTTGGAGAAAATATTGGTCAACAAAAAGACCCAAACCAACAGAAAAAACAACCTAACGTCAAGACCCTGACGCAATACCTGCCCTAGCTGTCCTATGACAAAAATGGCCATCGACAGAAACAAGGCAATGCCAAGATCATTATAGTAGCCATCGCTGATGAAGGTGAACCCAGACGCTAAGGTGTGCCATGAAGCATTATAGGCAAAACGATTGTGCAGATTGCCAAGCCCAGGTACTGTGCCAAATTCTTGCAACCAACGGACGGTCTGGATATAATATAGACCTTCGTCAAATCCGTCTGCAGTTTCATTTGCGGCAAACACGGCCCCTACAACTATGGCTGCTACCAATACTTTCAACACGATTGGCAATTCAGTCAGCTGCCTCAACTCTTGCCAGATGACTTGGCGAAAGGAAGGAATCGATGCAACCATCAAGAGCCCAAACAAAACAACCCCGACACAATAAACTGGCGTAATAGGCCCCAAAAATGACCAGAGGGTCAACACCGTTGTGTTAATGGCCGCACCTATCATGAAGGCAGGTAAGACTTGGCCTAGGTCGGACAACCGCAAACGTTGGACTATCAATAGCCCAGGTAAATAGTTGCCAAAAAAACAGACCAATACTGCTAGTAAGGTTAAAACCATGTTGACGATCGATTAGCTGTTTGGCCAGACTGATTCTAACCACCTATCCAAAAATCCCAGTGGCATAGGCCATTGAGTTTAGGAGGTTACGAATAGACTGCCAATTGGCAATGGACAAAAATATTGAAATGAAAAAAAGCCCTACAAAACAGGAGCTTTGCAAACCGATGTTTACTAAACAAGATCCCAAATAAAAACAAAACCACCCATTTGCCAAATCGGCTAATGGGTGGTGGGATAATCTTATAACTATTTGTACTTGGGAACCAATCAGCTAAAGCACTGGTTATAAACCCTTTATTTAACGCTTCCTATTGTGCTTAGAACTCTTGCCTGTCCAGTGCCATTGTCATGCAACGAGGGCCACCAAGGCCACGGCTGAGCTCTGAGCTCGGGATTCGGAGCACCTCAACACCCATTTCGCGCAGTTTACGGTTGGTATGGATGTTCCGATTATAGCTTATAACACGGCGTGGGCCGATCGCAAATACGTTAGCACCATCGAACCACTGCTCACGGCTTGCAGAGTCTGGGTTATCACCTCCGCAGTTGATGACCTCGAGGTACTCGATCTCGTTCTGAAGGACGGTCAAAAGACTTTTGTTCAGGACCTCTGTACTTAGGATGGTCTGCCCATCAGGATCGACACCCTCTTTGCGGTAAACACGAGTCTCTAGGACCGCTTGAAGCGCATCAGGATAGGTTACAACCAGATTTTCGTCAATGATCGTGAAGACAGTATCCAGATGCATAAAGTTGCGCTTCGGAGGCAGAATAACTTCATAAACACGCTCAACGTCCCCACTGGCCAGCACTTGTTTGGCTACTTCGCGGATTGCCTCGCCAGAGGTCCTCTCACTATTGCCTATGGCTAGGGCCTTCTCAGACAAGATAATAATGTCACCTCCCTCGATGAAAGGATAAGGTTTAGTGGCTGCACTCTCGAAATTCTCGTTCGGATAAACGATGTTGGCCGCACCTTTGAACAAAGGGTGATTCTCCATGATCAACCGCATGAGCATGGCCTCCCGACGGCGACTAGGGTATTTCATTTGGCAGGAAATAACACCTGTTTGGATAACAGCCGCAGGATCCCGCATGAAATAACCATTTGGGTTTGGTGTGATCACGAAGCTATGATCTGGCATATCATCAAGCACTTTCGCATGGAGGCGTTTGGCCTTGAGGTCACGCACCTTGACCCCAGCAAGCATAGCTTGGGCACACTCCATGGTACTCATCCGTGCGATAACGTCCCCTGCCAAGTAGCTGAGACCTTTATCTGCCAGGGCTAACTCCATGGCATCCAGCAACAAGTTGTCGTCGATCATGGTCTCGACGAGCAAGTCCAGCAACCGATAGACAGTGGCACCCGTCGCACCTTTGATCAGGCTCCGGAACTCGTCATGTTCGCGCTGCATCTGCTCCAGATAGGGCATATCTTCGAACAAGTACTCCTCGATGTTGTATGGAGTCAATCGATCGATTTCGGCACCTGGGCGGTGCATCAATACGGCTTTTAGCGTGCCATATTCGCTGTTGAGGCGTAGTCTCATAGATGTAGTGGCGACGGTTTGGTATGCAACAAACCACCCCAAATTGGTGTATCTGATTGTCGATGGGCAGCGAAAATTGCCAACCCAACTCAATATCCACAAAGATAAGATTATTGGTTCAATCTTTAGCCCATCGAGTGACTTTTAGGGAAGGTTCATCATGCCCATCGATGGCCTGAAATGCACAAAACTCACTCTAAAACCACGCCTTTGCAGGTTAAGCTCGAATATTAAATACACTAGGCACCAAAAAATTGATTAAACCTTTCGGCCCCTGAATGGTCATACATGGGTATAGTCCGTATCACGATTGCAGCCCCACAAAACTCTTTCTGCAAGTCTATCCCCACTAGATGAACAATACATACCCTAAGGCCCTTCTGGTTGTTATTTTTTCAATGATCAGTGTCCTTGCTTTTGGGCAGGCCACGCCCCCTAGCCCAGCACCTACCTCACCAGTAACCTACGGACTCTCCGGTCGCCTGACAGATAGCACGGCTGCTGAAACACTTGTCGGCATCGCAGTCCAGCTTTGGTCCTTGCCAGATAGCACCCTTAAGGTTGCCATCACCAATGTGGAAGGCAAATTTGCATTCAAAGACCTAAAACCAGGTCTGTACCGCATCGTTGCCAAATACATTGGCTATCGAGACCTAAGGCGGCGCGTTCGCCTAAGCCCCGAAGCTCCCTACCGTGACCTTGGTGTCCTTAAGATGAGCACCAAACCCGAGCTCACGACCGAAATCGAAATCATTGGCGAACGACTTGCCGTCCAACAAAAGGGGGATACAACCCAGTTTGATGCTGCTAGCTACAAGGTGAACCGTGATGCCACTGCTGAGGATCTGATCCAGAAAATGCCTGGTATTTCTTCTGATGGAGGTACCCTCAAGGCACAAGGCGAAAACGTAAAAAGGGTATTGGTGGACGGCAAACCATTCTTTGGCGATGATCCCAATGCCGCCGTCAAAAACCTCCCGGCTGACCTCATCGACAAGGTAGAGGTATTTGATCAAAAAAGTGAAGCGAGTCAGTTTTCGGGCTTTAATGACGGGAACACCAACAAAACCCTCAACTTCATCACCAAGTCTGGTATGCGGAACGGTATGTTCGGCAGTGCTTCAGCTGGCTATGGCAAGGATAACGGCGACATCCCGAACGGTGCAGATCGTTACAAGGTAGCTGGTAGTATCAATCGGTTTGCTGGGGACCAACGCCTGACTGTTTTAGTTAACCTCAATAACATCAACGAGCAAAACTTCTCGATCGACGACATCTTGGGTGCAACAGGCAGTGGCGGTGGCCGTGGCATGGGTGCCATGATGATGATGCGCGGCATGATGGGTGGCCGTATGGGAGGCGGAGGCGGCGGTCGTGGTGGCAGCGGCGGCATAGGCGACTTTCTGGTCCAGCCAAACAACGGCATCACCAATACCTGGTCTGCTGGCCTCAACTATACCGACAACTGGGGCAAAAAAATCACCACTACCCTATCCTACTTTGCCAA
>CANHWS010000160.1 GCA_947464365.1 Cytophagaceae bacterium
AGATGCAAATACCCGTGTCTATGATGTTGCACGCAGACTCTACCCGCCAGCCAACCTCAAGGCCAAAACCGTACCTGATATATATTGATTGTTCCTAGTCTTTAGCTGCCCTCGCGATCTATGGATTAGCTATTGGCCATCAAATAGCCGTAAATTGCAGCACTGCCGTCTGAAGTCATTTCGGTGACATCCCCAGCAACCCATACACCAAACAGCAAGCCCAAAGCAAGCTATGAATGCGACTCCCGCTAGTGGCGCCTATAAGCCACATTACCCCGTCCGCCTCGTCACGGCCGCTAGTTTGTTTGACGGACATGATGCCGCTATTAATATTATGCGGCGGATCCTCCAAGCCTCAGGAGCTGAGGTCATCCACCTAGGGCATAACCGTTCGGCCCAAGAGATCGTGAATTGTGCCATCCAGGAGGATGCCCAAGGGATTGCGATCACAAGTTATCAAGGTGGCCATGTTGAGTACTTCAAGTACATCCATGACTTGCTGGAAGAGCGTGGTTGCGGTCATATCCAGATCGTTGGCGGCGGTGGGGGCACCATCCTACCTACCGAAATTGATGAGCTTCATGCTTATGGTATAAGCCGAATTTACTCGCCTGATGATGGACGCAAACTTGGGCTTCAAGGAATGATCAATGACGTACTCCGTCGTTGTGATTTCCCAACTTGGGCACATCAAAAGATAGCGATACCTGCCCTTGATGACGAGCCAGAGACAGACCACCTGACCCCAGATGACATTGAACAATTGGTCTATCGCGTCAAGGCCAAAGACCATGTTGCCATAGGTCGCCTAATTAGTATTTGCGAAAACTATCCAGATCAAACCCCGACTATAACTGCACTGCTTGATCAAGTCAAGCCAGCTGCAACACCACCTGTCCTAGGAATAACGGGTACAGGCGGTGCAGGCAAATCAAGCCTAGTTGATGAATTGGTACGCCGCTTCTTGCTGGATACTACCGACAAAACCTTGGCCATCATCTCGGTGGACCCAAGCAAACGCAAGACGGGTGGTGCCCTACTGGGTGATCGGATCCGAATGAATAGCATAAACGATCCGCGGGTCTATATGCGCTCCTTGGCCACTCGCCAAAGCAATTTGGCCCTAAGTAAATACGTACAGGAAAGCATTAACATTGTCAAGTCAGCTGGCTTTGACCTTGTGATCGTCGAGACAAGCGGCATTGGCCAGAGTGATACGGAGATCATCGAACATAGCGATGTCAGCCTCTACGTCATGACCAGCGAATATGGCGCCGCTACCCAGCTCGAAAAAATCGACATGCTCGATTTTGCTGACGTCATTGCGCTCAACAAGTTCGACAAACGAGGCTCCCTAGACGCCATCCGTGATGTACGAAAACAATACAAGCGCAACCATAACCTCTGGGATGCGACTGATGACCAGATGCCTATCTATGGTACGATGGCCTCTCAGTTCAACGATCCTGGTGTCAACAATCTATATGGCGCCCTGATCCACAAAATCGTAGAACGTACCTCTGCTCCGCTCAGCACCAATTTCGGCGGTAGCAAATTGGCCAGCGAGAAGATCTACATCATCCCACCAGACCGTGTACGCTACCTCGCTGAAATTAGTGAGGCCAACGTAGCCTACATGGATACGGTTCAGGACCAAAGCAAACTGGCAACCCAACTGTACCAATTGCAAGGCACAATACAATTCTTGACCAGCCAAGCTGAAAAGGCAGCTGGTGGCAAAAAGGAGGAGCTAAATGCCCAACTACTGACCTTGCAGGCATTATATGACCAACAATACAACCACCTGACGGGCGAGAGTAGGAACCACCTAAGCACTTGGGAGGCCCTCAAAACCACCTACCGACAAGACAAGTTTGAGTTTCAGGTCCGGGACAAGGTCATTGGTCAAGACCTATTCACGACATCGTTATCTGGCACCAAAGTACCGAAGGTAAGCATGCCACGCTACCAAGACTGGGGTGACATTTTGCTCTGGAAATATACCGAAAACGTCCCAGGTGAGTTCCCCTATACAGCTGGGGTGTTCCCTTTGAAGCGTGAAGGCGAAGACCCTACCCGGATGTTTGCTGGTGAAGGTGGACCAGAACGAACCAATCACCGTTTTCATTACGTGTCACAAGGAATGCCAGCTAAACGCCTTAGCACAGCGTTTGACTCTGTGACCTTGTATGGCGAAGACCCAGACCACCGCCCTGACATCTATGGCAAGATCGGCAACTCGGGTGTTAGCATCGCCACCCTAGACGATGCTAAAAAGCTATATAGTGGGTTTAACCTTGCCCACCCGGGCACCTCGGTTTCGATGACAATCAATGGCCCTGCGCCGATGCTGCTTGCGTTCTTCATGAATGCCGCCATCGATCAGCAGTGCGAATTATACATCCGTGAAAATGGATTGGAAGATGAGGTAAAAGCCAAAATTCAGGCAATCTACGCTGCCAAAGCAATGCCTGTGCCTACATATCAAGGCGAGGTGCCAGCCAGCAATGACGGCCTTGGGCTCTTGTTGCTTGGTGTCACAGGAGACGCGGTACTGCCAAACGATATCTACCAACAGATTAAGGCCAAAACCCTAACCCAAGTGCGTGGTACGGTCCAGGCTGACATCCTGAAGGAAGACCAGGCCCAAAATACCTGCATCTTCAGCACTGAGTTTGCGCTCCGGATGATGGGGGATATTCAGCAGTACTTTATCTCTGAGAAAATCCGGAACTTCTATTCTGTCTCGATCAGTGGATACCATATCGCCGAGGCAGGCGCCAACCCGATCACACAGCTAGCCTTTACGCTCAGTAATGGTTTCACCTTTGCGGAGTATTACCTCAGCCGAGGAATGAGCATCGATGATTTTGCACCCAACTTCAGCTTCTTTTTCAGCAATGGGCTTGATCCTGAGTATTCGGTGATCGGGCGGGTGGCAAGGCGCATCTGGGCTAAGGCCATCAAGAACAAGTACAAAGGCAACGACCGAAGCCAAAAGCTCAAGTACCATATTCAGACGAGTGGAAGGAGCCTCCATGCGCAGGAAATCGCCTTTAACGACATCAGGACAACTTTGCAGGCGCTCTATGCTATTTATGACAACTGCAACTCGTTGCATACCAATGCATACGATGAGGCCATCACGACCCCAACCGAGGAAAGTGTGCGCCGGGCTATGGCCATCCAGCTGATCATCAACAAGGAAAGTGGATTGGCCAAAAATGAAAATCCACTCCAAGGCGCCTTCATCATTGAAGAATTGACTGACTTGGTGGAAGAAGCCGTCATGCTGGAGTTCCGTAACATTTCGGAGCGTGGTGGTGTCCTAGGGGCAATGGAACGTATGTACCAACGCAGCAAAATCCAGGAAGAGTCACTCTACTACGAGACCTTGAAACACAATGGTGAGCTGCCAATTATCGGCGTCAATACCTTCCTAGACCCGAAAGGTTCGCCTACCATCATTCCGTCCGAAGTAATCCGGTCCACGACCGAAGAAAAGGAATTTGCGATTGCTAGCCGCAATGCGGTCATCGAGCGCAACAAATCTACCTACGAGGCAGACGTTAAACACCTGCAAGAAACGGCACTCCACAATGGCAACCTGTTCGAAGCATTGATGGAAACAGCCAAACGCTGCACACTAGGCCAAATTTCTGGTGCTCTCTACCAAGTTGGTGGCCAGTACCGCCGGAATATGTAGGTTATAGATTTAGACTAGAGAATACCGACCACCCAATGGCAGAAATGTTATTGGGTGGTTTTGGTTATAGGGGTCTATTTACTGGTACAGCCATCAACCCAACAAAAAAAAGCCAACCCCGTTCCCAGGATTGGCTTTTCTTATTCTATTGCTTGTTGGGAAACTATACTAACTCGCTGGTCAATTTGGCACCAATAAACTCGCGGTTCATTTGGGCGATATTGGCAAGGTCGATACTCTTAGGGCATTCGGCAGCGCAGGCACCAGTGTTGGTACAAGCACCAAATCCTTCGGCATCCATCTGAGCGATCATGCTTTCAGCACGGCGCTTGCGCTCAGCTGCGCCTTGTGGCAGCATAGCTAATTGCGAAATCTTGGCAGAAACGAACAGGCTAGCCGAAGCATTCTTACAGGCCGCAACGCAAGCTCCACAACCAATACAGGTAGCAGAGTTGAAGGCCTCATCAGCGATCTCTTTGCCGATCGGGATTTCGTTGGCATCAGGGGCACTACCTGTGTTGACTGATACGAACCCACCCGCCTGTATAATGCGGTCGAAAGCTGAGCGATCAACTGTCAAATCCTTGAGGACAGGGAAGGAACCAGCACGCCAAGGCTCGATGTACACGTTGTCCCCAGAGTTGAAGAAACGCATGTGCAACTGGCAAGTAGTGGTGCGGGTTGGCCCATGTGGGCGTCCGTTGATCACCATGCTGCAGGCACCACAAATGCCTTCGCGGCAGTCGTGGTCAAATGCAACAGGATCATCGCCTTTGCGCAGCAGGTCTTCGTTCAAGACGTCGAGCATCTCGAGGAAAGACATTTCCTCATTGATGTCGTTGACCTGATAGGAGACCATTTTGCCTTTGGTGTCCTTATTTTTTTGGCGCCAGATATGAAGGTTAAGATTCATGACTAGTCGATTATCTTGACGGGATGCTCGGCTTGTTGAGACAAGCAGCCCTGATGGAAAGAAAGATTATTTGTAGCTACGTTGTGACGGCTTGGCGTATTCGAACGTAAGATGCTCTTTATGGAGGTTCTCTGGTTGATTTTCTCCAGTGTACTCCCAAGCTGCTACGTATGCATAGTTTTCGTCATCACGTTTGGCTTCGCCGTCCACTTCGCTCTCTTCGCGGAAGTGACCTCCGCAGCTTTCGTTGCGGTTGAGGGCGTCGTCAATCATAAGCTCACCTAGCTCGATGAAGTCAGCAACACGCAGAGCTTTCTCAAGCGTGATGTTCAGCTCCTCATTAGTGCCCACTACTTTGACATCGGTCCAGAACTGATGCTTAAGCTCCTGCACCATTTTCTTGGCTTTGGTAAGGCCTTCGGCAGAGCGAGACATACCACAGTAATCCCAAATAACAAGGCCTAGTTTACGGTGAATTTCGTCAACCGTGAATTTGCCATTGATACTGAGCAATTTGTTGATACGCTCAGTAACTACAGCTTCTGACTCCTTAAATGCGGGATGGTCGGCGCTGATTTTGTCCTGATGTCCGATTGTGGCTAGGTAGTCACCAAGGGTATATGGGATTACGAAATAGCCGTCAGCTAGTCCCTGCATTAGCGCAGAGGCACCAAGTCTGTTAGCACCATGGTCGCTAAAGTTAGCTTCGCCAAGTGCATACAGACCTTTTACGGTTGTCATCAGGTTGTAGTCCACCCAGAGGCCACCCATGGTATAGTGAACAGCTGGATATATACGCATTGGCGAGGTATATGGGTCCTCACCAGTGATTTTTTCGTACATCTCAAAGAGGTTGCCATAGCGAGCCTCAATGGTTTTCTGACTGTCCCGTTTGATGGCATCGGCAAAGTCCATGTACACAGCTAGTTTGCTGCTACCTACACCACGACCTTCGTCACAGACATATTTGGCATTCCGGCTAGCGACATCCCGAGGGACTAGGTTACCAAAAGACGGATATTTGCGCTCGAGGAAATAATCGCGCTCATCTTCCGGTATGTCAGCAGGAGGACGGGTATCTCCAGCTTTTTTCGGAACCCAAATACGTCCATCGTTCCTGAGGGACTCGGACATTAGGGTCAACTTGCTTTGGTACTCACCAGATACTGGGATACAGGTTGGGTGAATCTGGGTAAAGCAAGGGTTGCCGAAGTATGCACCTTTTTTGTGCGCACGCCAAGCAGCTGTTACGTTGCAGGCCATGGCATTGGTACTGAGGTAAAAAACGTTACCGTATCCACCAGTACAGAGCAAAACGGCATGACCTGAGTGGGATTCGATTTTGCCTGTGATAAGGTTACGCGTGACGATACCTCGTGCCTTGCCATCCTCGACAACGAGGTCAAGCATTTCGGTACGGGTATAGAGCTTCACCTTGCCAGCAGCTACCTGACGGCTCATGGCGCTGTAAGCACCAAGGAGCAATTGTTGTCCGGTTTGGCCACGGGCGTAAAAGGTACGGCTGACCTGGGTACCACCGAATGAACGGTTGCTCAAGAGACCGCCATACTCACGTGCGAATGGCACACCTTGCGCAACACACTGGTCAATGATACTTACTGAAACTTCAGCAAGACGATGGACGTTTGCCTCACGGGCACGGTAGTCACCGCCTTTGACTGTATCATAAAATAGGCGATAAACGGAGTCGCCATCATTCTGGTAATTTTTTGCAGCATTGATGCCACCCTGCGCTGCAATGGAGTGCGCACGACGTGGGCTATCATGATAGGTGAAGGCCTTGACGTTATAGCCTAGCTCAGCTAGCGAGGCAGCAGCAGCAGCACCAGCTAACCCCGTTCCTACGACAATGATGTCGTACTTACGCTTGTTAGATGGGTTGACTAGCTTGAGGCCAAATTTGTATTTGGTCCACTTGTCGGCTATTGGGCCGTCCGGAATTTTGGAATCCAGTGCCATAATCCTCGGGTTTTTAGGTTGGTATCGACCGATATAGGTCTCTACCTGTTAAATTTTTTGTGAGTAGTTTTTGTTTTGTAACAGATCCCTTCTGACCGATAATCTGGCCAGATGAGCGACTAACTGCTACATAAAGGCCTTGATCAGGAAATAGATAGGCATACTAGCAAAGCCAGCCGGGACCAAAATCGAGATCAAACCACCAAGGTTGGTCAGGAAAGGCGTGTACTTTTTATGAGCAAGGCCCAAGGTCCTGAAGGCTGATTGGAAACCATGGTTAAGGTGGAATCCGAGTAAGAACATTGCAACAACGTACAGGATGGCGAACCACCACTCTTTGGTGAAGACCTCTTGAACAAGCTGTTGCATGTCCTTAAGTGCCTCGGTGTTGAGTTGAGGGGCAATGGTTTCGGCTTGTTTTTGGGTCACGTGCAGGACCGTATGGCCAGCTACGGAGTCAATGCTAGTAACAACCTCCTTAGGTGCATTTTTAGCTTGCGGGTAAAGCTGTGCAGGAGCGTAAACAACGTACGGGATTTCTTCGTAGTGATAGCGGTAGTAGAAGTTCTGGAGGTGTGTGACCAAAAAGATCAACACAATACTACCACTTAGGCCCATGTTGCGGCTGAACCAAGACACTTCTTTAGCAGGTTTGAGCTCGTAGGCATAACCTTCAGGCCGAGCCATTTTATTGAGCCTCGTTAGCTGAATACTTGTCCAGATGTGGGCACCAAAGCCAAGGACCAAAACCAACTCTAGCACCCTGATGATGCCCGCAGTGGACATAAAGTGGGAATACTTGTTAAACGAAGCCCCCCCGTCATCATAAAAGAGTGCAACGTTGCCTATCAGGTGGACGAACAGAAAACTGACAAGAAAAAGGCCTGTAATGGCCATGATGAGCTTGCGACCAATGGTGCTACTCAGGGTTTTGCTTAACCAACTCATTATGGTGTGGGCGTCTGGGTGTGTTAGTAGTTAACGAAAATGCAGTAACTAGCAAGGCCAAAATTAGAGGCGAAAGCCGCAGCAAACAAACCAGATCAGCTTGCTAACCTTATTTAGCGGCAATCTAAATAATCCTGACTTATCGTCGTTAAAGCATTAGATATAGTCAGAAACAGCGACTGCAAAGGTTTAGTTTAGTAATTTAGGGTGCCAATTGACAAATCTGCTTCATGCCACGAAAAAACAACAGAACCTTAGCCTACTGCTGGCCAGCCCTTCTTCGGCTGACCATGCTTCTAGTTTTGGGTCTGGGGTTCTGCGTTAGTACAAATGCAAGCCACATCAGAGCAGGTGAGATGACAGCCACACGGCTTGGAGGCGCATCATCGCTCCGCTTTCGCTTCACCCTAACAGTGTATACGGATAACACCAGCAATGTAGTCAACCAGTCGGCTACAATTAGTTTTGGGGATGGTGCATCTGCCACTGTACA
>CANHWS010000161.1 GCA_947464365.1 Cytophagaceae bacterium
GATTGTAGTTTTGGTGTCCTAGGCCCTACAGGACCTAATATAGGTCAATGACCAGAGGTCTAACCTATTTGTTTCCTTTGGGCTCCGCAAAGTTACGCCCGAATGTCGGTATGTTGTTCTGGGGCCCTATCTGATCGTTGGCTTTCTGTCGCATAATTTTTGTCATAATCTCCCGTCTATCTCACCTAATTTTACACCTGTTTATACATTGGGTCTAAATGCCTAATGACAGCATAAACGATATCTAACTATTCCGTCCAAGATGCCTAAAGTGCCAAACTCTCCCTACACCAACCAACCTCGCTGGGGCTGGGGACTTTTGGCTGGTTTGGTGTTGGCAGTACTCCTCTTTCTATTCATCCAGTATGTTGTTCGCAGTAAGGCCGATGTCATTGATGAGGATTTGGCCTACGAATTCGAGGTGCCAGCCACCAATATGCATCGATTTGTAGGGCTTGAAGGGCCAGTTACCAAAAGTACAGTCCTGCCCGAGGGCTTCACTTCTTGGCACACCTACGAAACTGGTTCTACAAACCAGATCGCCATCTTGCTTACTGACACAAATAGTGCCTGGCTTGGTATGGTGCAAGGTATGCAATCAGCAGGGTTGCCATTTTGTTTAACAACATCGGTAGATAATGCACTTCGCCATAACATGGTCCTGATCTATCCTAACCTCCGGAGCAACTACTTTTCGAAGGAGGAGATCAGCAAGTTGGCCGATTATAGTAGGGAACCATCTTCAGATGGTGGGCATAAGGTGCTTTGTGCCTTCGGTCTCACGGGGGGCGGGCTTGAGGAGGCCTTTGGAGTAGGATTAGGAAAACCAAGTAAGAAACGCTTTAACCTCTTTGTCAATAATCAACTACCAATTAGCCGAGATCTGCGCGAGCCCGAAGAATTAGCGTGGCGATTAGGTGACTCAGCCATTTATAAAGAAGTTCAGGCCACTTTATCATACCCAATCACTGGCACAGCTACCTGTCCACTTGTGCGATTTGACAAAGCTGATACCTCAGGAGTGGCAGTGTCCTATAGGCAGTTAGACACAGGACCACGTCTCTTAGCTTGGGGAATCGACCTTGGAGACTATGTCCTGCGTAACTACAATGGACGGGGTTATGAAGGTTTCAAAAGCTTCGTGAATGCTTATGAGCCAGGTATTGATGTTTTATTTTTGCTTCTACGGAAACTTTACCAAGATGCCGACCCCAGCACCGCCGTCACAATCTGGCCTGTCCCAGATGGCAAGGGGCTGGAGCTCAATATTACCCATGATGTTGACTATACGAAGTCCATTGTGAATGGTGTCAAGTATGCTGAGTGGGAAAACTTAGCCGGCATTAAGGCAACCTATTTTGTCCAGACCAAATATATTAAGGACTGGAACGATGATCTGTTTTTCAATACCCTTGGTTCCAAGTGTATCAGCCAGATTAATGCCCTTGGCATGGAGATCAGTAGTCACTCGGTGGCGCATAGTTATGTGTACAAAAACTTTTCGATGGGAACTGGCACAGAACGATACCCAGACTACCAGCCCTTCGTGATGGAGCGTTACAAGTGTTATAATGGATCAATCTTGGGCGAGCTGAGGGTTTCGCGGTTCTTGATCCAGCATTTTGCCGCAGGTGCCCAATGTCTTTCATTCCGCCCAGGTCACCTCAGCAACCCACTTAACTTGCCCGAGGCTCTTATGGCTACTGGGTTCCGAAACCTTAGCACCATCCCTGCCTGTGTTGCCCAGAGCTACAGGCCATTTTATTGCCGATACGGACGCAGTAGCTACCAGCAGTTGCCAATTGTTGAACTACCCATTGCGGTTGAGGATGAAAAGGAAGGGCCAATGATTAACCGTATTGGTGCTGGTATCAGGATCGGGAGGTGCATCGCCCGCTATGGTGGCTATTTCAATGCCTTGATCCATACCGACACCCTTGGCCAAAAGCTAGCGTATGAAAAACAGCTCGTCGCAGCTCTTAGTCCGATAGCACATATAACCACCGTGGCCGAGAGTGGGGACTGGTACCGGACTTTGCTAGGCCTCCAGATTAGAAAAACTACTGATGGGCAGCTAGAAGTCTTGACCGCAAACCCTTATGATAAGGTCAAATCTGGGCTCACCTTGTTGGCACCAGCTGGTTTCAAAATTGTAGGAAAGGGCATAATCCCCGCAGGACGTCAAAATTTATTCATCTTGCCAGCGTTTCAGGCACGTATGACTCTTTCAGTTATCCCAACCTGATCCTTACATCAATGACTGGTCAAATTTTAGATACAAAATCCAAGTTTAGCTTCGATTTTTTGGTCTGGATTCTGTTTGCCGCTCTAGGAGCCTTGCCTGCCTACAGCCAAACATCTGCCTCCAATAGCCAGGTACAAGATGTGGTGGCAAAAGGGGCTGCCTCAATCAGCCCTGCTGATAGCCTTGACAAACAAATGCTATACATCCCGTGGCCCGACGGTTGGGAGCTTGTCAAGAACAATGATAATGGCAAACGGGCTGATTTGCAGTTTTACCAACAGGGGCAGGACCCTAGTAACTGGTCTGAAGCAGGCCTCATTTCTGCCATTTATAATAAGCGATTAGCCAACCTCGAGGAGTTTATGTATGACAACAATAGTGTGCTCCAGACCAATTGTGGTAGACAGCAACACAAACTCATCAAACATCAGCCCACTGGTCCGGCCCCTTATATTGTTTATAGTTTTTCTTATGCCGATTGTGGCAAATCTGCAGATGGGGCAATCAAACAACCGACACGTCCACAGTCGTGGCTATGCATTGTGGTGCAAGGGGGCAAGCACTTATTTATCGCTCAGTATGGCATTAAACAGGACAAATATGGACCTATGCCCACTGAGCTCCAGAACAAATGGATCCAGATCTTAGCCAAAGGCCGCTTGATCAATATGCCAGAGTAGGGTGTTGGCCGATAGATTTACTCAATGTTAAGCCAGCACTATCATGATCAGGACCTTCCGTTGATCACCAAGGCATTTCAGGCCGTTCCGTCGGGAAGTCGATGCGCGTGTGTTCTAGATTAAGGTTCAACTGCCCCTTAGGATTGTTGACAACCAAGGTTTTATGGTTGGCAAATTGGCCCATAGCTGTATTTACAAACTGGTCATACCTAAGCTGACAATCCGTTTGTGCTAAGGCATCCGTTGCATTAAGGTAGGTCAGTTTACCATTGGACTTGGCCAATGCCAGCTTAAGGACAGGACGCAAAAACTGTTGCCATACGGTGTCCTTATCCACCAATTGTTTACTAGGCCGCTGGCCATTGGCAGGGCTATTGCCAAGCACTAAGGCTTGCAAGGCGCCCAAGGAAACTGGTGTGCCTACCATATTGCTGAGGTCAGCATACCGATAGGTTTCCTGGCCACCTTCCAGTTTGTTGGCTAGCTCCAACCTATCTGGATAGAACATCAGCCTAGCTGCCTCTATCCCGAACAGGACTGAAACCGAAACCCATACAGCACTATCGCGTACCATCCGTACCGATGCCGTGCCGCTGAGGTTTTGGCTCGGGTCCTTATACTTAAACTTGACGCGTGTGGTGCAGTATAGCGGGTCTAGTCTATTTTCTTTAAAGGCATTGGTTACGCCTCCAGCATCATTGAGTGTGGCAGAAGCTGGCGCCTTGCGTTTGCAACCCATGCTCAGGACCAAACCAACCAACATGAAACTGACCACAAGTTTTGGTTTAGTCCACATACGTTTTGGTGCTGATTTTACGATCGAGATAGGGGCTTGCCTCACCACCAATGGTTTTGGCACGTTTCCATTGTGTTATGGCTTGCTCCTTTTCGCCTGCTTTCCAGAGGGCATCGCCATAGTGTTCGACCACCACTGCGCTAGGGTTTGGTCCCTGCGTGGCCTTTTCGAGCATAATGTACGCTTCCTTGTAGTCCTTCAGTTGGTATAGCACCCATCCATAAGTGTCCTGATAGGTAGGGTTGTTGGGCTGAAGTTTCATGAGCCTTTCGCACATTTCGCGGGCCTGGCTTAGCTTGTGTTTGCGTAACGAAAGGAAGTAGCTATAGTTGTTCAGGACGTGGTCGTTGTCAGGGTCCAACTTCAGGGCCTTTTCGTAGGCCTCATCACTTTTATCATACTGCTTCAGGTTATGGTATGCATCACCACTTAAGGCATTGGCCTCAATCACTAAGGCGTTGTTGCCATTGGCGAGCTTAGCTGCCTGCGAAAGTGCCTCTGTGGCATCCAGATATTGTTTCTGGATCAGGTGGGCCCTCCCTTTGTAAAGCCAGATAATGGGCTGGGTTGGGAAAAGCTCAGATGCAGCAGTGCTATGCTTCAAAAGGCTATCCACCTCATCAAGGTCCGCATCTAGCCTAATGATCTCTTGCCAAACGGCCAAAGTTGCGCCAGGCAACTGAGTGGATTTAATATAGGCTGTCCTTGCTGGCCGCTTCAGATCGGCTAGGTTGTTAAAGTCCCCCAATAAGGCAAATGCCTTGGCCTCTAGTGGGTGTGCCATCACAATAGCCTCTGCATAGCCAATCCTTTTGTTGCTTTCGGCACTGTCGCTAGTCCCCAACATATACGGGCGCATCAAGGAAACCTTATCATCAATGTTGACGTCTGGATTCTTAAGAGCCATTTCAAGCTCTGTGTTGGCCTCAGGATACTTTTTTTCGAACCTGTAGATCTCATACATCAGCAACCGTGCATAGCCGTTATCTGGTGCAATCTGCTGGACTTTTTGGAGCCACAACTTGGCTTTTTCTGGTTGGTTATTATTGATAAGCAGCTCTGCCTGATAAAGCATGAACTGTGGCTCATCTGGCATTTGCTTGATGAGTTCTTCGCCTTCTTTTATGGCCGCACCAAGTTTATTTTCGCTCAGTAAAATTTGCTGTTTTTGGCGTGTGAGCTCCTCATTGCGGCCCACTTGCTTCTCTAACTGATTTAGGACATCGACGGCATCGTCGTATTTTTTTTCGGCTAGGAAAGCTTCGGCTAGTGGGTAATAATAGTCTGGTTCGGTAGGGTATCGTTTGATCAGCTTCTTGAGCACCTTAATGGCCTCATTGCGTTTGCCTTGCTTGGCCTGTAGGGTAGCCAGCAGTTGATAATAATAGGGGTTGTTTTGATCAATCTCGACCGCCTTTGCAGCCTGCACTTCGGCCTCCGGAAGCTTGTTGAGCTTTAGTAATACTTCTGCTAGTTTATAGCGGGAGGCAGCATTGTTAGGCTCTAGCTCAACTGCGCGCTCGAAGCTGGTTTGGGCTTTATCGAGCCTGTCGATCAGCATAAACTTAACGCCCTCCCCAAATGCATCTTCTGCCCCCATGTTATGGATTACCTCCTTTTGGGCCTTGACCTCAGAAACAGGATAAGCTACCGCAAAGAGGCAGCAAAGCCCTAATAAGAGCAAAGAAAAACGAGACTTGGGTTTGATACTGCTGATGTGATGATGCAAAGTATATCGGTAGGCCTATGGCTGATGAAGCCAGTGGAGGTCAGAACGTTGACCGAAAGGGCTCAAAACAAGAGCCATGCCAAACAAACACAACTTGCTGATTGGGCATGGCTCGATATCGACTTGATAATCGGCAATCAGGTTGTCGTCAGTTTTGGGTCGGGACGCTGAACTCTTAAATCCAACAAAGTGACCATAACACGCTGACACAACAAAGATACCGCAATGTTGTCGTTGTCAAAAGCCTGACTTGGATGGACGGCTAATGCTAACGACCAAATACTGCCTGATATTACTTGATGACGTTATAGTCACCAACACTTAGGTCAGCAAACCGACCATGGTAAATGGCGTGGTTGCCGAGCATACTGTCTGCAACCAAGGCATCTTTGACCTCCGTTTGTTGCTGGATGATGCTGTTCTTGACAACTGAGTTGGTGATTTTGGTTCCCTTACCAACCGATACGTGCGGGCCAACGACTGAGTCCTTGATCACAGCACCGGCGCTGATATAAACTGGTGGAACGATCACTGAGTTGGTGATTGTGGCACTGCTATCGATCAGATCGGTATCCTTGATGAACTCAAGGTAACGTTGGTTGGTATAGACCGTACTGGCTTTGTTGCCACAGTCAAGCCACTCAGCCACCTGACCAGGTACGAAGACAGTACCTTGGTTTTTCATGTTTTCAAGGGCGTTTGTCAGTTGATATTCGCCTTTGTCGGTGATGTTGTTGTCTAGAAGAAATTGCAGCTCCCGCTTAAGGTAGGCCCCGTCCTTGAAGTAATAGATGCCGATGATGGCGAGATCTGAGACGAAGGTTTCGGGCTTTTCCACAAACTCGGTAATGTGATTGTGGGCATCTAGCTTAACCACGCCAAATGCAGCAGGATCTTCGACCTGTTGGACCCAAATGGTATTTTCTTTGGCATCGGCCAGCGAAAAGTCAGCTTTAAATAAGGTGTCCGCAAATGCCACAACAACTTCTCCGTCTAGGCAGTCCTGAGCACATAGGATGGCATGCGCAGTGCCTAGTGCTTTGTCCTGATGGAAGATGCTGCCTTTAGCTCCTTGGCCTTCGGCGATTGTGATTAAGGTTTTCTCCACCTCGGCGCCAAATTGGCCAATGATGAAGGCAATCTCTTCGACGGGCTGACCGCATACTTTGACGATGTCTTCAACAAGGCGCTCTACAATAGGTTTGCCAGCGATTGGGACCAAAGGTTTTGGCACGGTGAGGGTATGTGGGCGCATACGTTTGCCCATGCCAGCCATCGGGATGATGATCTTCATAAAATCAATAGGTGAGTGTTGTTAGGTAAATTCGGTTAAAAAGGTAGCGTTAATAACGTAGCAAAGCATCGGCCTCAATGTGGTTTTGCGTGCTGCTGGTCGTACTGCAAGGTAAGGTTTTATCCTAATTAGGGACAAGTAAGCTGGTTTTTTTCTGACAGTCTTTTCTGGCCAGACCTTCCTAACTGGGTATCCTCAAATTTATGGCCTGATGCCCAATGTAGGTCATAGGTCAATATTGCCAAGGTGTGATCCTGGTATTACTTTCCTGTGCTGCCATAGCCTCCGGCCCCTCGTTCGGTATCGTCTAGCTCCTCCACTTCTGCCCACTGGGCTGTTGCATGCTCCGCGATTACAAGTTGTGCAATGCGCTCCCCATCTTGCACGACGAAGTCTTGATCGCTGTGGTTGATCAGTAAGACCTTCACCTCGCCCCGGTAATCAGCATCGATGGTGCCCGGGCTGTTGAGTACCGTCACTCCATGCTTAAGGGCCAGGCCAGACCTAGGTCGCACTTGTCCTTCGAATCCGTTCGGGATCGCCATCTGCAAACCTGTCGGTATCAGAACCCGTTGACCAGGCTTGATGGTAACTGCCTCCTCCAGAAAGGCGCGAAGATCCATCCCTGCACTTTGCAACGTTTGATAATGAGGCAGCGGGTGGCGGCTTTTGTTGATGATCTGAATCGGAACGGACATCCTGAGTGGGCTGTGGTTTCGGGTAAGGAAAAATTTAGATTGATGGTAAATGATACTCGATCTAAGAAATCGGGATGGCTATAATAATAATTGGGACGAATCAGCTTAGGTCCGCTGCGCCATCAATGCTTCGATTTCGTCAACCTCGATCGGGATACCTGCCATCAGGTCGATAGGGGCACCATCGGTGATCACAAAATTGTTCTCGATCCGGATACCGATACCTTCCTCTGGTATGTAGATGCCTGGCTCGACGGTAAAGACCATGCCAGGTGTAAATGTGGTATACCGATGGCCCACATCATGTACATCAAGTCCGATGTGATGGCTGGTTCCGTGTGGAAAGTAGCGTTTGTAGAGTGGCTTCGCTGGGTCTTGGCGTTTGAGATCATCAGCAATAAGGAGGCCAAGACCAACAAGCTCTTGCTCCATCATCTTGCCGACGACAAACTCATAGTCTGGGAGGCTGTTGCCGACCCTAAGCATTTGTGCGGCTGCTTTATAGACCCGA
>CANHWS010000162.1 GCA_947464365.1 Cytophagaceae bacterium
AGGCCTGCACAACGGTCAAAGATCTGGGGGAATTCTACCTGCGGAGTCATAAGAGGGGCTATTTTGATTGCTAACCAAATTTACCCTTTCATACCCGTGGGTGAAGGCTCCCTTCATGAAAATTTTGTGATCTACGGGTGGGATTAGCCTTTTAGCATTTGGCCAATACTAGCAAAGGCCGGGGGGATATTTACTCGGACAAATGCTGCCGAGCGTAACGGATAGAGAGCCAAATGGCATAAATGATCCCGATCAAGCCCATGACATAGATCACGGTGCTGACCCGTTTGCCAGTTAACTCGGCCTGTTCAAAAATTTCTGAGATATAGCTAATTTGGTCATTCTCGAGCCGGTCGATTGGGGTGACGGCTTTGGTGAAGAGCTCTTGCGACCGATGTTGGTAAATGTAACGGGCGCTATCGCTTTTACCCGATACTGCGAGTCGAATTAGTTGTGACTCGAGACGACGATAGTCTGTTGCGGCAGACACATAAGCTTTGAAGTCTTGCTGCTCAGCAGACTCTACGGTATGGCTTGTGACATAATGATTGGCGATGGAGTCGATGATCTGGTTGTTGCGCCTAATATCTAGGGCCAAGATCTCTGATGACCTCCCCGTGCCTGTGATGAGCTCGTCAAGCAAATATCGGTTCTGGTACTGTCGCTCGACCGCATGAAAAATATCCAGGGTCGGAAACATGTGCTGGGTGAAGGCATTGCCAAAATCTTTGCGTACCCGATTGATGCCTGTGCCAGCCACAATCCCCATCAGCAACAACAAGACCATAGCAATGATCACTTTGCCGAGGGTACGCTCACGTTCTATCCGCTTTTTTATTCGGTCCATATTCGCCGTGCAAGTTATCTTTGCCTTCAGACACAGCAAAACTAATAGGCTGACTGGTCTCAAGCCCTTATTATTTGCGACCACCGCCTGTTTTTTTGTATATACTCACCTATTATGTACTACCAAAACATCACCGAACTGATTGGCAACACTCCCCTTGTGAAACTCAACAAGGTCGCTGCCGACATCAAAGCCACCGTCCTAGTCAAGGTCGAGTACTTCAACCCTGGCAACTCAGTCAAGGACAGGATTGCGATCACGATGATTGACGATGCTGAGCGCCGTGGACTGATTAAGCCTGGCGGCACTATCGTTGAGTGTACTAGTGGCAACACAGGTATGGGCCTAGCGCTGGTTGCCATTGCACGTGGCTACAAGTGTATCGTGACCATGAACGACAAGCAATCCAAAGAAAAAATGGATGTGCTTCGTGCGGTCGGTGCTGAGGTAGTGGTCTGCCCAACCAATGTCGCTCCCGAAGATCCTAGGTCATACTACTCCATGGCTCGCAAGATCCATAACGAAACCCCTGGAAGCTACTGGCCAAATCAGTATGACAACCCTGCAAACCTAGAGGCCCACTACAAGTCAACCGGTCCTGAGATCTGGCGCGATACCGATGGTGGTGTGACCTGTTTTGCCGCTGGTGTTGGCACCGCAGGGACCATTGTCGGTACTGCCAAGTACCTGAAGGAGCAGAACCCAGCCATCAAGGTTGTCGGTATTGACACCTATGGCTCTGTTTACAAAAAATACAAAGAGACTGGTGTTGTGGACAACAACGAAGTCTATCCCTACTTAGTAGAGGGTATTGGCCGTGACGAAATCTCTGAAGTAGCTGATGTTAACTTCATCGATGCCTTCGTGAAAGTGACCGATAAAGATGGCGCACTTACTGCCCGTCGTATGGCCCGTGAGGAAGGAATCTTCATTGGTTGGAGCTGCGGCTCTGCGGTTTGGGGTGCGCTGGAGTATGCTCGCGAAAACCTGACCGAGAAAGACACTTTGGTAATCCTGTTACCTGATCATGGCAGCCGCTATTTGGGTAAGGTCTACAACGACGTCTGGATGAAAGACCATGGCTTCCTCGAGAATCGGGGCTTTGCTTCGGCCAAGGATATCGTCCGGTCTAAGAATGGTACGAGCAAGTTGTTTACGATCTTACATACATCGTCTGTTGGAGAGGCTGTAAAGCTGATGCAACAGTCTGGCGTATCTCAGATCCCGGTCGTCAACCCAGAAGGTACCATTGTCGGTAGCCTGACGGATAGTGATATTTTAGTGACCCTGATTGAGAACCCTGAGGTCCGGAACGCTGCTGTCTCAACCCTGATGAAAGCACCGTTTACATTTGTTGCGCTAGATAATACGGTTGAGGTGCTTTCCACCCTAATCACACCGACAAACAAGGCCCTTTTGGTCCGAGACGAAGCCAACAACGTCCATATTATCACACAGTCTGACCTCTTGACGGCAATCGCTAAATAGGGTCTAAAAAACCAGCATAGAGGTTAGTTGCCAGCGTGGCTACTGACCTCTTTTGGTTTTTGCTCCTATATCAGGTATAGCTAGCTTTGTTCGAATTTTGATTTGGTACTTGCTATCCCTGCCGTTGATCTAGTATTTTGGCCCATCATCGGGCTGCATTGCCGTTAGGCAAGGACCACTTACCATATCTTGGCTATCTGCTTAGCTTGCAAATTGATAAGTACGACTTTGCATACATGTTGCGTTGGCATTGCTCTTAATTGACTAAGTGCTTTTGCTAGTAACATTACCCAGACTGCAATCTCATTATTACCTCAATCCAACCACAGTACCCTTCACAATCCCTATCAATTTCATGTTCGGATCTTTCAAACTGAAAGCCAGCCTGCTCGCAACTGCCCTTTTGGTCAGCGGTGTAGGTATGGCCCAACGTCCTACACCGCCCGCCGCCCGCAAAGCCGCAGCGGTCGCCACTCCTCCCGTCGAGATCAAACTCATTGAGCAATATGTGCCCAAGGGTGGTGAGATCGGTATCCCGTACAAAAAGTATGAGCTACCGAACGGACTTACGCTCATTATCCATGAAGATAAAAGCAACCCGATCGTCCATGTCGATGTTACCTACCATGTAGGCTCGGCACGCGAAGAGGTTGGTAAAAGTGGTTTTGCCCACTTCTTTGAGCACATGATGTTCCAAGGTTCGGACAACGTAGCTGACGAAGAGCATTTCAAGATCGTATCTGGTGCTGGTGGTACCATGAATGGGTCTACCAACAAGGACCGCACCAACTACTTTGAAACCGTACCTAAAAACTACCTAGAAACAGCTCTTTGGCTAGAGGCAGACAGGATGGGCTTTTTGCTTGATGCCGTCACACAACAAAAATTTGAAGTTCAGCGTTCGACCGTCAAGAACGAACGTGGCCAACGCTATGATAACGTACCCTACGGTATCTCGAACGAGGTCATGGGACGTAATCTGTATCCGTTCGGGCATCCTTATAGCTGGAGTACCATTGGCTATGTAGCTGACCTAGACCGTGTCAACGTTCAGGATTTGAAGAACTTCTTCCTCCGTTGGTATGGACCAAACAACGCCACCCTAACTATCGGTGGTGATGTCAAAGAGGCTGAGGTACTAAACCTTGTTGGTAAATATTTCGGTAGCATCCCACGTGGCCCAGAGGTCAAGAATGCCGCCCCACAAATTGCTAAGCTGGACAAGGACCGCTACGTGAGCTACGAAGATAACTTCGCACGTTTACCACGTCTTTATCTGACCCTACCAACCGTGCAAGCCCATCATCCGGACGAAACCGCTATTGATGCGATGTGTGAAAAACTAGGTGGTGGTGCTAACTCGATCTTGTACAAGAACCTTGTCAAAACTGGCTTGGCTCGCAATGCTGTCGCCTATCACCCAACCAGTGAGCTCAGCGGTGAGATTATGATCATGGTCGACCCGTTTCCTGGCAAAAAACCTGCTGATCTGCTGGCTGTTGTGCGTCAGAGCATTGAGGAGCTGGGCAAAACTGGCGTCAATGATGATGACATCACCCGCTTCAAGTCTAGTCGCGAGGTTCAGTTCCTGTCCCAACTCAGCACCGTTAGCGATAAGGTTAGTATCCTTGCTGCCAACCAAACCTTGGCAAACGGTAACCCAAAGCAGTTTATTCAGGATCAAAAATTTGTCGCTGATATAACCAAGGACAAGGTAATGTCTGCCTTCCGCAAATACCTTGAAGGCAAACCTGCCGTTATCCTGACAGTAGTACCAAAAGGTAAAACTGATATGGTTGCAAGTACTGACAACTACACTGTCATCGAGACACCTGTCAAACCAAGCAAGGAGTACGAAGGTCTTACTTATACCAAGGCGAAGGATAGCTTTAAGCGCAGTGTTAAGCCAAAAGTCGGTCCTACACCTATTGTCACGATCCCTGCCTTTAGCAAATCTGTTCTGACCAACGGCATTACGGTAAATGGTATCCAGAGCGATGAGCAACCGATGACCTACGTTTTCGCCAACTTTAAAGGTGGCCGTGCCCTCGAGAGCAATATGCTCAGCAAAGCTGGCATCATGACCCTGACAGCTAATTTGCTAGAAGAAAGCACCAAAAAGTACTCTACCGAGGCTTTTGCTAACGAGCTAGAGAAGCTAGGGGCAAGTATCAATGTCAGCGTTGCTAACGAAGACGTTACGGTATACATCGCTACACCAACCAAAAATGTGGTCCAAACGATGCGCTTGGCCGAAGAGCGTTTGCTGAACCCTGCCTTCAACGAGGAGGATTTCAAACGCCTGAAGGAGCAAACCCTAGAAGGAATCAAGAATGCGAGCGAGCAGCCAACAGCTATTGCCGGAAAAGTTGCCAACCGCTTAATGTATGGCCCGAAAAATATTTTGGGCATCCCGGCCTCTGGTACAGAAGAGTCTGTAGGCGCACTTACCATCGAAGATGTCAAGTCCTGCTACAACCAGATGTTCCCAGCCAAAGATGCGTTCATGGTTGTTGCCTCGGACAAGTCACTTCCTTTCTTGTTGCCGCAGTTGCAACTCTTCACCCGTTTCCGTCCGATCGCAACCCTAGCTCCGAAATTGGCCCCTGCCTTGCCGATCAGCAAAACGACTATTTACCTCGTTAATAAGGATAAGGCACCGCAGTCTGAGATCCGTGTTGGTACTGTAGGTTTGCCTTATGACGCCACTGGGGACTACTACAAAGCAGGTATCTTTAACTACGCACTGGGTGGTAGCTTTAATAGCCGTATCAACCTTTTGCTACGCGAAAAACATGGTTTCACCTATGGTGCCCGCTCGGGCTTCAATGGTGGTAGCACCTTCGGGGTCTTTAATGCGTCAGCAGGTGTCCGTGGCAATGCTACCGATAGCTCTGTTGTTGACTTCATGACCGAGATTAGCAACTTCCGCAAAAATGGTATCAACGAAGAAGAGCTGGCTTACACCAAAAAAGCCATTGGTCAAGCTGAGGCCCTCAAGTATGAGTCTGCCGAAGAAAAACTTGGTTTCTTGGCTACTATGTTGCGCTACAACTTGGCCCCATCATTTACAGCCGATCAGAACAAAGTACTGACCGAACTAACAAAAGCAGATGTCGATGCCTTGGCTAAAAAACTCCTGACTGACGACAAGATGAACATCGTTGTTGTAGGTGATGCTGCCAAGAACCTTCCGCTGTTGCAAAAACTTGGCTACCCAGTTGTCGAGCTTGACAAGTTTGGTGCCCCAGTTACTGGCAAATAGTTAGACTGGCTCAATAGCCGAACCAAAACACAAAACGTCCTCGCTGTTGTCATGACAGCGAGGACGTTTCCTTTTTAGGTTAGGGCAGATGCCTCATTAGACCATATTGGTGCTCCCCCTCAGATTTTAGTTAGTTATAGATTGCCTTGTCCATTGGTGGGACTTGGGTTGGGTCTGCCCAGAGTGCGTTGGGCATGGCTCCTGGCTGCGGCGAACCCACGGTCATTGGTGCCCAAAATGGGTGTGTCGGCAATAGACCTAGCGGCATAAATACAGCACTAGCCAGATACAAACTGCCAGTGCTGATATAGTCCTCAGCTAGGGTAGGTTGGTGGCCATTCAAGCCCAGCAGTAGCCAACCATCGGCACTATAGTTGGCTGAACCTAAGGTTTTGTTGATGGTTGCGGTTAAGGCTGCCCGGACACTAGGGGCTGGCATATCCTTAGTTAGCCCATCTGCAAAGGCAACAGAAGCTAAGTGATGGAAGGCCCCGCAGCGGTAGCAGATGCTGCGTCCAATAATCGGGAATGATCCGTCGGGCATGATCTGCCTGTACTGGATCATGGCATAGCGAATTGAGCGATCCTTTTGGTCTTTAATGAGTGGCTCGTTGCTGGACCCATATCGTGCCAGTACCATGTTAAGGAAAGGGTGGATGACGTAGCTATTGTAGTAGTCAGCATGGAGGCTTGGGCCATCGCCATAGATGCCGTCCCCTTTGTACCACTCGTTATGTTTGCTTATGGCGGTGGACAGGACAATGTCCTGCCGAACCTCGCCTGCACGCTCTAGCCCTAGCTCGACCATGGCACTGAATAGCAACCAGTTGTTGTTATAGGGTTTGATCTTGCGGGTCATCAGCCATCCATCGACTAGCTGGTCACGGTTGGCTTCGGGCAGTTTTTGGTAGATGGCCTCCCAGACCCCAGGTTGCAAAAGTGCATAGCAGATGAAAGCGGCATCGACCAGCAGCTGGTTGTCACCCTCCATTACCATATAGTCTCTGGACTTAGGGTCTGTCATTTGGCTTAGGCCTTTTATGACAAGCTCACGCCAATTAGCTTGTTGCCGGATTTCGCTCTCCAGCTCCGCATTGGCGGGTTGGTCAGTGCTGATGGCGCTGCTGAGGTCAGTCCCTAACCATGGTGCAAGTCCCATCAGGCTGCGCCCAATGGCCTCTAGGTGAGATACTGATTTGCGGCTCATGGGGTTGCCAGGTCGCACCTCGACGGGCATGTTGACTCGCAACTTGCCTGCAGCTAGATTCTTCCAGACAGGGTCAGCCATCCTGAGCAACTGCTGGAGCCACCAACTGCGTGGGCTGCTGCCATCGGCGAGGCCCTTAATTGCTGATTCTGATTGCCCACAAGGTGATGTTGTGCCAGCCAGTAGCACAGTGCTGGCCGTAAAACTACCAACAGTGGCTAGGCCAGTCGCAGCCAGAAATTTGCGTCGTTGCATAGGGTAGGGGAGTTATGAAATTGATAGGCTAGCTAAGCCTTGGCCATTGTATGATGAAAAAACGCCCTGATAGGTTTCTATCAGGGCGTTTAAGAATTAGATTAGTTTCGTGCCATAGCTGAGGACAGATTTGGCCCTACACCTTTGGTGAATTAGCAGATTATTTGTTACCCTTGGCATAATCTGCCAAGAATTTCTCGAGGCCAAGGTCAGTCAATGGGTGTTTGAGCAACTGCAAGATGACCGATAGTGGCAGGGTAGCGACATGGGCTCCGATTTCGGCACACTTAACGATGTGCATTGGGTGGCGAATGCTAGCAGCCAAAACCTCTGTCTCGAAGCCATAGTTGTCATAGATGGTCACGATCTGGTCGATAAGGTCCAGTCCATCCACGCTGATGTCATCTAGGCGGCCAACGAAAGGGCTTACATAGGTTGCACCAGCCTTTGCCACCACAAGGGCTTGCGAAGCAGAGAATACCAAGGTGCAGTTGGTTTTGATGCCCTTGTTGCTGAAGTATTTGATGGCCTTGACGCCATCCTTGATCATCGGGATTTTGACGACGATTTTATCGGGGTTGATCTCGACCAGCTCTTCGCCCTCACGGATCATGCCTTCATAGTCGGTAGCAATGACTTCAGCACTTACGTCTCCATCAACGATGTCGCAAATGGCTTTATAGTGCGCCATGATGTTATCCTTGCCAGTGATGCCCTCTTTGGCCATCAGGGATGGGTTGGTGGTGACGCCATCCAGCACACCAAGGTCATTGGCTTCGCTGATTTCGCTTAGGTTGGCAGTGTCGATGAAAAACTTCATGAGGCGTTTTGTGGGTTGGGGGGGACTAGGTTTAGGCGCAAGCCAA
>CANHWS010000163.1 GCA_947464365.1 Cytophagaceae bacterium
ATTGGCCCATCTGATCTAAGGATAGAGCAGTTGATCAATCGTGTGGAGCTGGCACAAGACAATCCCATTGCAGAGGTCATTTTGGCCCTGAGCCCCACGATGGAAGGCGACACCACCGGGCTATACCTCCAACGCATGTTGGCAGGCAAAGTTGGCAAGGTGACCCAGCTATCGCGTGGCGTTGCAGTAGGATCAGAGCTTGAGTATGCTGACGAGATCACCTTAGGACGTAGTTTGCTACTCCGGACTAAAGCGGATTAGATTCGGCGATTTTCTTCCTGAGTTAATTTGCGGGCTAGGTCTTCAGCTTTCCGTTATCCATGGAACCTTAGGCAAGGCCTAAACCAAGGCTGATAGTACTACTTTCGTTTCCTAGGTATTACCTTTGTTCTGGAGCCCCAACTGTGGGCGGATAAGACCACTATGTCTTTTTTACGATGATCGAACTACCTGTATTGCCAACAATGCCCACCGAAATGGGGGCCAACCAAGTACCTGGAGACCGTAAGCCTAACTGGCTACGGGTCAAGTTGCCGATTGGGCCTGAGTACCGGCATGTGCGCAACTTAGTTGACAACTACAAACTACACACCATCTGCGAAAGCGGCAACTGCCCCAACATGGGCGAGTGCTGGGGTGCAGGCACTGCTACGTTCATGATCTTGGGTAATGTATGTACCCGCAGCTGCTCGTTCTGCGCGGTGGCAACAGGTCGCCCCAACGAATATGACACTGACGAACCACGCCGTGTGGCCGAGGCCATCCAGCTGATGCAAGTCAAACATGCGGTCCTGACCTCTGTCAACCGAGATGAGCTGAAGGACCGTGGTGCCGAGATTTGGTACCAAACTGTCCGTGCCGTCAAGGAGGCTAGCCCAACGACTACAATCGAGACCCTAATCCCTGATGTCAAAGGCAACTGGGATGCCCTCTATCGGATGATTGAAGGAGGACAAGAAGTCGTGAGCCACAACATGGAGACCGTGAAACGCCTTTATCGGATCGTGCGGCCACAGGCCAAGTACGAGCGCAGCCTCGAAGAGCTGTACCGCATAAAGCAGTATGGCAAACGGACCAAGACGGGCATCATGCTAGGCCTTGGCGAAACCCCTGAAGAGGTCTATGAGGCGATGGACGATCTTGTGGCCCAAGGTGTAGATGTGCTGACCTTAGGCCAGTACCTCCAACCAACCAAAATGCACCTCGAGGTGGCCGAGTTTATCCACCCAGACCTTTTTGCTCATTATCAGGAGGTGGGTATGGCCAAAGGCTTTGCCTACGTCGAAAGCGGTCCTTTGGTCCGTAGTAGCTACCATGCTGAGCGCCACATCTAAGTTGGGTGGGGCCGTTAGTTACCCATCAGCAAAGTTAATATTCCAAAGGGCCAAAGGGCCTGATACACCAATTCAGCATGTTAAAATCGATGACTGGCTTTGGAGCCGCCACCCAAGAGCTCAATGGCCTCCAGATAACTGCCGAGGTCAAATGCCTCAATAGTAAGTTTGCTGAGGTATTTGTGCGCCTTCCGCGCGAGCTCAATGACAAGGAGACTGAGGTGCGGAATGCTGCAACTACCTCCTTGGAGCGTGGCAAAATCAATGTCAGCATCGACCTTGTCAAACCCCAAGGTGGAACACTGAGCCGTGGGATCAATCTACCTGTCTTTCAGGCTTGGTATCAGCAGTTGTTAGAGGCCGCCAACTCAGTAGGCGCTGGCGACGAGGGTTTGGTCAAACTGGCCCTTACGATGCCTGAGGTCATGAGCCAACCAGCCGCTGACCCAGAGGTAACCACCGCCTTGTGGCAAGCAGTGCAGGCTGTCCTAAAGGATGCCTTGGCCAATTGCAATACATTTCGTGCGGACGAGGGTCGAGTGCTGGCCGCTAAACTAAGCGAGTATATTGGCGAAATCCGGGAGCGATTATTGATCATTGAGGCACACGATCCTGAACGTTTGGCACTAACCCGCCAGCGACTGTTTGACCGCATTGCGGAGCTAGGTCAAAAAGTACAGGTGGACCATAACCGTTTTGAGCAAGAGCTAATCTACTACCTCGAGAAGCTGGACGTGAGCGAAGAAAAGGTGCGCCTACGTGCCCACCTTGACTACTTTGTCGAGGCAATCGCGGAAGGTAATGGCAAAAAGCTAGGCTTTATTTCCCAGGAGATTGGCCGTGAGATCAATACTATTGGTTCCAAAATCAATGATGCTTCAGTGCAACGCATTGTGGTCGAGATGAAGGACCTGCTGGAGCGTATCAAGGAGCAGTGCCTGAACGTGATGTAAATTCTGACACACTAGGCTAATTGCTTGTCAAAAGCATAGGCAGGACAGTTGGCCGTAGTTCGGTTGCCAACTGACTGATTACTAGTTTGTTCAAGATCGGTAGCTGTGGGACGGAGAACAGTTTCTGATAGCCCGTATGGTGCAGGATGATCCGTTCGGACGCCTCATTAGCTGGTCCGTTGAACACAATGCCTAACACCTTTGCACCCCTTTGCTTTAGCTCAGCAGCCGAAAGTAGGGTATGGTTGATGCTGCCCAGATAGAGGTTGGCCACTAATACAATTGGCAGATCCCACTGAAGCGGGAGGTCAATTACAAAATCATGGTCATTAATCGGAACCAAGATGCCGCCAGCCCCTTCTACCACTAGGTGAGCTTTGGTGTCAGGCATATTAATCTGGTCAATCTTAATGTTGATACCCTCTTGATCAGCGGCAGCATGTGGCGACATCGGTGCAGCGAGGCGGTGTGCCTCGGGCCAAGCTGTTACGGCTGGGCTGCTAACCAAGCCCATGATGGTGTCGGTATCGGTAGGCGTGCCTGCCTGAATCGGTTTCCAGTACTGGGCCCCCATGATCTCACATAGGAGTGCTGATACCATGGTTTTGCCACTATCTGTGCCAATGGCGGTTACGAAGAGCTGCATAGCGGTATAAAACAACAAGGAATAAGGTTTATCCCTTACGGACTGATATATTTGTGCCAATGCCTAGCCACCCAATGGCCAAACTGGTTTATGGGGCAAGTTAGGTGCTTTTTCACAACCAGCTAGGTTGTGCAATTGAGAATGGAAATTACGATAGACAAGAATTCTGGTTACTGTTTCGGTGTCGAGTACGCGATCCAGATGGCAGAGGACGAACTAGAGCAGGCATCGCAGCTTTACTGTTTGGGCGACATCGTCCATAATAGGATGGAGGTAGAGCGACTGCACAACAAAGGTCTCCGGATCATCGACCATCAGCAGCTGGAAAACTTGCATGACTGCAAAGTGTTGATCAGGGCTCATGGCGAGCCACCCGAAACATATCAGTTGGCACTACGGAACAACATCGAGCTGATTGATGCGAGCTGCCCTGTCGTCCTCAAACTCCAGAATAGGGTCAAGTCCTCGTATGACAAGATGCGTAAGCAAGATGGCCAGATCGTTATCTACGGTCAGCAAGGCCATGCCGAAGTCGAGGGCTTAAAGGGCCAGACACTTGGTGATGCCATCGTGGTGACCAAACCAGAGGACCTAGACCAGCTGGACTTTGAGCGGCCAATCGAGCTGTTCAGCCAGACCACCAAAAGCACAGCGGGCTTCTACAAGATGAAGACTTTGATAGAAGAGCGTGTTGCTGCAGCACGCCTAGCTAAGCCAGAGGACGCTGACCACATATATTTTGAGGCTAATGATAGTATCTGTCGTCAGGTAAGCAATCGGGAGCCACAGCTTCGGATTTTTGCCGCCGAACATGATGTAGTGATTTTTGTATCGGGCCGAAAGTCCAGCAATGGGAAAGCCCTGTTTGCCGTTTGCGAGGCCATCAATCCTAAAAGCTACTTCGTCGAAAGCGAACAAGAACTTGACCCTACTTGGTTTGATGGTATCGGCACAGTTGGTATATGTGGCGCTACCAGCACCCCTCTGTGGCTAATGCAACAGGTGGCTGATCGCATTGCCGAATTTGATCATTTGTTAACCCTAGTTTTGGATTAGCGCCTCTAAACCTAACTAACTAGCAGTGCGGTAGCCCATCTGGCTCGGACCCATCTGTTTAGATACCTCTTCAACCCAATACAAATTCGAATCCCAACCCTCCCCGCAACGATATGAAAGGTATAATCTTGGCAGGCGGCTCTGGCACTAGGTTGCATCCGCTGACGCTAGCGGTAAGTAAACAACTGATGCCTGTCTATGACAAGCCGATGATTTATTACCCGCTGTCAGTCCTCATGCTGGCTGGCATCAAGGAAATCCTGATCATTAGCACCCCGCATGACTTGCCCCACTTCGAGAAATTGCTTGGGGATGGATCGCGCATTGGTTGTCAGTTTACTTATGCCGTCCAGCCAAGTCCGGACGGTTTGGCTCAAGCCTTTATCATCGGCCGTGAGTTTATCGGGGATGATAAGGTGGCCTTGGTGTTGGGTGACAACATCTTTTATGGCTCTGGTGTGACTGGGTTACTCCAGCAACATAACGACCCAGATGGTGGTGTGATCTTCGCTTGCCATGTCCATGACCCAGAGCGTTATGGTGTTGTTGAGTTTGACAGCGCTGGGACTGCCATTAGCATCGAGGAAAAGCCTGACCAGCCAAAAAGCAACTATGCTGTGCCAGGACTCTACTTCTATGACAACGAGGTTGTAAACATCGCTGCTAATCTTAAGCCTAGCCCACGCGGCGAGCTAGAGATCACTGACGTCAATAAAGTCTACCTAGAGCGCAAGGCCCTCAAAGTAGGTGTGTTGCCGAGGGGTACTGCTTGGCTTGATACGGGTACTTTTGCTAGTCTGATGCAGGCTGGGCAGTTTGTCCAGGTGCTGGAAGAGCGCCAAGGCCTCAAGGTCGGTTGCATCGAGGAGGTAGCCTACCGGATGGGCTTCATCAACGCAACCCAGCTTGAGGCAGTAGCCAAACCACTGGTCAAATCAGGGTACGGGGCGTATCTTTTGGGCCTCTTGCGGGATTAATCCACAACGAAACCGAGGAAGCAGGCCAGGATAGCCTAAATGCTTAATCTTGCCGTAACTTATGTCAATATACTTGTTATCAGGTAGTTGCGTAATTTTAGGGTGTTCTTAACCTGCCCTAGCATCAATATCCATACACCAAAAAGCAGAGCTAACGCATTTCAGTTTCTATATTTACGACAGCAACAGGACCGGAATCCTTGGGTTTAGCCTGCTGCACAACGAGGTTACATAAATCGATGACCTCCCCTATTCTATGAAGATATTATTATTGGCAGGTGGCTTCGGCACACGACTGAGCGAAGAAACTAACGTAGTGCCTAAGCCTATGGTCGAGATTGGTGGTCGGCCAATCCTTTGGCACATCATGAAGCTCTATAGCCATTATGGCTATAACGACTTTGTGGTCTTGCTCGGCTATAAAGGCTATTATATCAAGGAGTACTTTGCCAACTATTTCCTCCACCAGAGCGACGTCACGATCGACATGACGACTGGGAAACTGGAAGTCCATAACAACTCGTCCGAACCATGGAAGGTGACCCTGCTTGACACAGGCCAGAACACCATGACAGGTGGGCGGATCTTGCGTGCCAAAGACTTTATCGGCAACGAGCCCTTTATGCTGACCTATGGCGATGGCGTTGCTGATGTCAATATTGCTGAGCTTGTCAAGTTCCACAAGGAGCAGGGCAAACTTGTCACGATGACCAGCATCCAGCCCGAAGGGCGTTTTGGTGCGCTGGAAATCCAAGAGTCAAAATTGGTGACCAAGTTTCATGAAAAGCCAAAAGGAGATGGTGCCTGGATCAATGGTGGTTTCTTTGTTTGCCAACCAGAGGTGCTAGACTACATTACAAACGACAGTACCATCTTTGAGCGCGAACCGCTTGAGAACCTTGCCAATCAAGATCAGCTAATCACCTACCAACATAATGGTTTCTGGAAGTGTATGGATACGCTTCGGGATAA
The DNA here is from genome assembly GCA_947464365.1 of Cytophagaceae bacterium. GTDB lineage: Bacteria > Bacteroidota > Bacteroidia > Cytophagales > Flexibacteraceae > CANHWS01. The sequence goes on from CANHWS010000163.1 coordinate 5,939, forward strand.
AGTACAGCTGAACGAGTATTGGGAAAGTGGTACTCCGCCTTGGCGAATCTGGTAAACCTTTGGGCACGGTCCTGAATGTTGCTTGACAAGCATCAAAAGTATTTATTCGATTGGCGACCATAGGTCTGCCGACTGACTTCTAAAATCCAAAGCAGGCAACACAGGTTTCAATGTGTGCCTCACCCATCCGAACTATGTTCAACAACGTTTACGCAGGCAAACATGTATTGGTCACTGGCCACACCGGTTTTAAAGGTAGCTGGCTTAGTGTTTGGCTACTGAGTCTAGGGGCCAAAGTCACAGGCATCTCAGATAAGGTGCCCACTCAACCAAGTATGTTCGAAGCCCTAGGTCTGTCGGAAAAGCTGACCCATATCGTGGCGGATATTAGGGATGGTGAGCGGATGAAAACCCTAATGGCTGACCTTAAACCAGACATGGTTTTCCACATGGCTGCCCAGCCGATCGTTAGCCTGAGCTATTCGGATCCGCTAGACACGCTGACGACCAACATCATCGGCACAGCCAATTTGCTTGAGGCTTTGCGCCTGAGCAACCATACCTGCACTGCCGTTTTCATCACCAGTGATAAATGCTACGAAAACGTGGAGTGGACCTGGGGTTATCGCGAAAACGATCGTCTAGGTGGCAAAGATCCGTACAGTGCCAGCAAAGCGGGTGCTGAACTCATGATCTATACCTACTTCCACTCTTTCCTGAAGAATCCTGGCTCCAACGTCCGGATCGTATCTACACGTGCCGGCAACGTTATCGGTGGCGGAGACTGGGCAGATAGCCGTATCGTACCAGATTGTGTAAGGGCTTGGGCCCAAAATCAGTCAGTCGAGATCAGGCGCCCTAAGGCAACGCGTCCTTGGCAACACGTCATGGAGCCCGTGAGTGGCTACTTGGCGGTCGGTGCTGCGTTGCATCTCAACCCGGAGCTCACTGGCGAAAGTTTCAACTTTGGCCCAGCGGCTGATCAGAGCTTTACTGTCCATCAGTTGCTCGAGGAAATCGCTCTCAACTGGCATTTTGATGGTTCGCATGATAAGTTTATTGTCGATCTGACACCAACGTTCCACGAGGCCGGTCTGCTGAAACTCAACTGTGACAAAGCACTGCATGAGCTGAGCTGGAAACCAGCCCTTCGGTTTGAGGATGCTGCACGCCTTACCGCTACTTGGTATGACAAGTACTATCATCAAGGTACGGAGGGATTGTACGAATACACGCTCGATCAGATCCAGGAATACACTGACGCCGCCATTAAGCTCGGTATCGCATGGACAGCTCAATAGTATCTCAGGAGGCTCCTTTTTCGATTGATGGTTTTACCTTGACTCCTTTGAAACTCATTGGGGGGGACAAGGGCCGTGTTATGCATGGTATTAAGGCCACTGATGATACTTACGCTGGTTTTGGCGAAGCTTATTTTAGCGAAGTGCTCCAGACCCATATCAAGGGCTGGAAACGTCATAACCGCATGGTGCTCAACTTAGTGGTGCCAGTCGGGGCCATTAAGTTCTATGTTTTTGACGACAGAGCTGACAGCCCAACAAAGGGTAAACACCTTAGCATAGTACTCGGGACGGACCATAATTATAGTCGCCTGACGATCAGACCTGGGTTATGGGTTGCGTTCGAGGGGATTGGTGGGGGTCAAAATTTGCTCATGAATTTCGCCAGCATCCCACATGATCCTACGGAGGCAGATGCAGTTCCGCTAGGTTCGGACGGATTCCCTGTTTTGCCATGCTAATTGGGCCTGATTACGAAAGCTTCAAACAGTCATTCCGGACCTGTTGTTAATGCAAAGGTCCTGGAAGTCGCCAACCTTGTTAGGCTTGCTGTTCTGAGCCAAGTTCAACCATGTATCTTATGAAGAGAATATTGATAACAGGTGGCCTTGGTAACCTAGGGTCTTGGTTGACACGTGCACTAGTCCTTGCCGGGCACGATGTCACGACGCTGAGTAGTAA
>CANHWS010000164.1 GCA_947464365.1 Cytophagaceae bacterium
AATTTCGAGTAGCCAGTTTTCATAACCTTTATGCGAGTATCTCCCAAGATCAATGCTAAAGTCCGATAACTAAGTGCTCCCCATTTTACATAGTACATTTTTACTGACGCCAAAGCATCATGCTCAGCATCCAAAACCTCAACGCCAGTATCGGCGACAAACAAATCCTCAAAGGCATCAATCTCCAGGTTAACGCTGGTGAGGTACATGCCATTATGGGCCCTAATGGTAGTGGCAAAAGCACTCTAGCCAGTGTCTTGGCTGGACGTGAGGACTATACCGTTACAGACGGAACCGTCACCTTAGGCGGTGTTGACTTACTCGAGATGGCACCAGAGGAGCGTGCGCGCGAAGGTGTCTTCTTGGCATTTCAGTACCCAGTCGAGATCCCGGGTGTTAGCACCACTAACTTTCTTAAGTCGGCGGTTAACGAGGTGCGCAAACATCGTGGCCTACCTGCGCTCGATGCCGTTTCGTTCCTGAAGATGATGAAGGAGAAAATGAAATTGGTCGAGATTGATCAGGCTTTACTTTCTCGTTCGCTTAACGAAGGTTTTAGCGGTGGAGAGAAAAAGCGTAATGAGATCTTCCAGATGGCTATGTTAGAGCCCAAGCTCGCCATCCTTGACGAAACTGACAGTGGCCTAGATATCGATGCATTGCGTATCGTTTCTCATGGCGTGAATTCCCTTCGGAATCCAAATAACGCTGTCATTGTTGTTACCCACTACCAGCGTCTTTTGGACTACATCGTCCCTGATTTCGTTCACGTACTGTACAACGGGCGTATTGTTAAGTCAGGCACCAAGGAGCTAGCCCTTGAGCTTGAAGAAAAAGGCTACGATTGGGTAAAGGCTGAAGCTGATGCGCTTTATGCTTAGTATCTAGCCCATTAGGTCTCCCAACCTTGCCATTACCAATATTAAACGAGGACCCTTGCACTTGTATTTTGCTGCCGATTACGGTCCTCCAAAGCGCATTTCTGACTTATCATGACCGATCATAAACCCCTAGCAACAACCAAGGCAACCAATGGCAACGATTTGACGTCGGCTTTTGACGCATTGATGTTGGGGCATCAGTCTGGCCTCCTGATCGACCAAGAGCCCACTATCAAGGACCTCAAACAGCAGGCAGTGGCGCACTTTGTGGCACAAGGCCTACCAACCATCAAACACGAGGAGTGGAAATACACCTCCACCAAGGCTTTTGCAGCTCTAGGTGCCGAAGCTTTTGTGCCGACACTTAATAGAGCTGTCCCACAAGCTCAACCGACTGCGAACTATGCTGCACCAACCATTGTATTGGTTGATGGTCTACCAGTCTTAAATAATGCCGATCAATACCGCAATCTGGATCTTGGTAAGGGTATTCGTTTGACGGCATTCAGCCAAATGGACGCAGCTCAGATAGAGTTGGTTGCCAAACATCTTGGCACACTAGCCCCTGCAGAAACGGATCCTTTTGTTGCACTCAACACGGCATCATTTCAGGATGGGCTGCTGATTGAAGCTAGCAAAAACGCAGTTTCAGACGCCGTTTTGCATTTAGTTCATCAATATACTGGCGCGGGGAAGGTTGCCTACACCCGCATTCTGCTAGTGGTTGAGCAACATGCAGAGCTCAAATTGGCGCATCATATTGTCGGTAATCCTGGTAGAGAAAATGCGGCCTTTGGGGTTCTGGTAGTTGAGGCAGTTGTGGCCCAAGATGCCATCCTGAAGGTGGATATTGTCCAGGAGGCAGTCAATACCCACATAGTTACTGGCTGGTATGCTACCCAGGGAGACAAAAGTGTCACGACCCATAGCACCATCTACCTAGATGGCCCATGGGTCCGGAATAATCTGAACCTAGCCATCCCGGGCCAATACGCCGAAGGCAATATGTACGGCCTTTACCTTGGGTCGGATCGTAACCTGATTGACAACCATACCTTGGTAGATCATATTGCGCCAAACAGCAATAGCAATGAGCTCTACAAAGGAGTAGCAAAAGATCGCAGTACCGCAATTTTCAACGGTAAGATTTTCGTTAAGCAAGCTGCACAAAAGACCAACGCCTTCCAGTCTAACCGGAACCTCATCCTGAGTGATGATGCCACGGTCAACACCAAACCTCAGCTTGAGATCTTCGCTGATGATGTCAAGTGCAGCCATGGGGCAACGACTGGTGCGTTGGATGAGGAGCCCATCTTCTACCTCAGGGCCCGTGGCCTAGACGAAGATCAAGCCCGTAGCCTTTTGCTGCAAGCTTTTGCTGATGAGGTTAATGCTTACTTAGTTAGTGATAGCCTTCGCACCATCGCTAGTGCAGCTGTTGAGCGGTTTTTGCACTAGGATAGAAGTTGGTGGATCTTCATATATGAATCTGCACTAAGATTGATATACAAAAAAAGAGGGGCTTCAAACCCCTCTTTTGCATTCTTAATGATTTATTGGCCATTACTTACCCTGCCCATAAGTCAGGATAGCGTCAATGAACTGGTATGGTTTGTACCCATTGATGGCTGACTGGTGGAAAATGCAAGTCGCTGGTGTCATGCCTGGCAAAGAGTTAACCTCGATCACCACGGTTTCTACCTTGCCATCGGCATAGACCCGCACAAAGGCATCGATCCGGCAATAGCCTTCCACATTGAGCAATTCTGCGGTTCGTTGAAGGGTTTGTTTGACTTGGTCACTGATCCGTTGGCGCTCAACCACGTCCTTGGCAAAGCGTGCAGGGGTGATGTTCTGCCCCTCACCGGCCAAGAATTTCTCTTCTAGGGAAAGGACTTCACCACTGGCTAGGGCCTCGCTGGGTTCAAATAACTCGTATTGACGTTTGCCTTTGTCGTCATGATGGGTGATTAGGCCACCGGTTACTTCAAGGAAATGGAAGGCATCTCCACGCTCAATTAGCGTCTCGATCAGGTAATATGCCTTTTGCGGGAACTCTTCTTGATATCCCAACGAAAGCACTGCTGCTTCGGCCTCCAACAAGGGCAACTGATCCCGAAACATCTGGTCAGAGAAGGCGATCAGCTGCTCACGGGTCTTGATTTTTTTGACCGCTGAGCTGCAACCGTCGTCAGCAGGTTTGGCGATGAATGGGTATCGGAATCGTGCCTCGATGCGCTCGATTTCGCCATTTCGATTAGCTGTCCAGTCTAGGTGTTGGACGAGAGTATGATCAGCGACCAAGATGCCGGCCTCCCGCAACAGTTTGTTGGTGTTGTATTTGTTGATCGTCAGGTTACTGCTAGCGGGGCCACTGCCATTATATGGCAAGCCTACTCGCTCTAGGTTCTGTTGCACAACGCCATCCTCACCAGGGCGGCCATGGAGGGCGATAAAGACTACATCGGCCAACTTGGCTAGATCTTCGTAGCTGATCTGCTGTGCTTTGGTCAGGACTTCACCAGCGTATTTGGCTGTGATGCTGGCGCATTCGGTTCTGATCTGGCTGATTACAGGGTGCGCTTCCGTTGGGTGCAGGGCCTTTTCAGCAATGTCGTCAGCATTATCCTTCAGCATTAAGTTGATTGGGATCAAATGCAGACTATGGGTATTATCATCACCGGTCAAGAAGACAGGGAATGGTGCATACTTGGTCGAGCTGCTGAGTTTTTCGTATATATTGCGCCCACTCTCAACGGAAATATGGCGTTCGCTGCTATATCCACCCATGATGACCGCAACCTTAGTTTTGGTGCTTGCTGCCGAAGCATGGTGGGCCATGGCAGCGTCAAGGGTGCTTAGCAAGTGCCTCAGCTTGTGGATATGGCGACCTTTCGTGAGCCGATTCTGGAGGCTGGTCCTGATGATATAGGTCAAGAACTGGGACGGGTTTAGCCCAACCTCAGCTGCCTGATGGAAAAAGAAGGACGAAGGCAACATCCCCGACGTTGTGTTCGGGTCGTTAAGGAAGATAGGGTAGCCTTTATCTTCTCCACCGATAAACCCATCAATGCGGGCGTAAACCCCGAATGAAAGTTTATCAAACAGGTCCTGACACTGGTTCCGGATGGCATTAATTTGGTCGAGTGGGAGGTCGATCGGCGTGAGTTTGCGGGCCATGCCAGGCAGGTACTTGCTCCTGTAGTCGAACATGTCATTCCCTTTCAAGATCTCGGTTGGCGGTAGGGCAATGGTTTTGCCTGTTTCGTCCTGCACCACAATACAACTAAACTCCCGTCCTTGGATAAAGGCCTCTAGCATGATGACCTCTTCGCCCTCAGCACTCTCTAGCAAGAGCTCACCGGTCCAAGTATTGGTGTTAAGCCAATTTAGTAAAGCATCAGGGTCGGTAACGTTCTGGGTCTGTACATCAGTGCCCGAAAGCTGGACTGGTAACCCAATACCTTCCCGAATGTCCACGAGGGTCCGTACAAAACCGATGCGTTGATCGTCGCTATATCTCTTCCATGTTACAAACGATAACCTAGTTAGGAAGAAAGACTTATCTATGGCATTTGCAAAGGCTTCGGTATCTGGATGCTTCAGGACCGAAACGCCAATGCTTGACCCTTGCGAAGGCGATTTAACTACGATTGGCAGACCGATGGCTGCAATCGTCTGGTCTAATAACTCTTCTACCGCTTCGCTGCCTTTGCTAGAAGTCGCAAGCCAAGTTTGTTTGCTCAGTGGACCGACAGCTGGCCGATTGAAACCTGCTTGTTGTAAGAGCTTGTGCTGGATCAATTTATCGATCCCGATTGCACTAGGCAGGATACCAGAGCCAGTATAAGGTACGCCATACCACTCTAGCAAACCTTGGATGGCACCATCCTCTCCGTATGGTCCGTGCAAACAAAGGAAGGCGATATCTATCAGTTGGGGTAGTTCGTCTGGGGCGATACGCCTACCTACATCTCCAATCAGTTGGTCACGTTCTGCATCGCTGAGCGTGCCAAGGGACTCGATATAACGTTGAAACGGGGTATCTGCAGCTGTTTTGGACTGATAGACCACGCTATCAGGGGCAGGATAAAAGTCTCGGATGGTGCCCTTGTAGATATAGGCCCAATTCAGCAAGATAAGGTTGCCGATGCTGTCAACAAACAGCGGGATGGGATCGAATAAGGACTTATTAAGGTTGTCGTAAACGGTACGGCCACCAGCGAACGAAATCTCACGCTCACGGCTAGGACCGCCGAAAAGGATGCCAACTTTTATCATAGCGACAAAGATAAGCTACGGAGCTACATCCCTATACCCTTGACTGCACTATTCGGTCATCTGGCCAATGCCTTCCAAACCTAGGTCAAAGTTGTCAACTGAGGGTACCTGCCTTGCTATTGGTTTTACCTACATTTACAACGTAGGCATCTTTATGGGGCCATTGGTTAGCTATTTCTTAAAATTTATTGCCGAAGGTTGACTTTTGCCCCTCTAGTGACCGATATTGGCCTAAAACCTGACCATACTCTATGACCAAGTCCAGCACCACACCTAAATCGAAGGCCACCACTCCAGCCCAAGAACCACAACCAGTGGTGCCAGTATTGGTCCAGCTAGCCCCTTATCTTGCTCCCTACACACAGCAGATCAATGCAAGGTTGCAACGGTATAATGGTATGCTAAATGCAATCTTGCAGCATAGCGGGAGCCTCAAGGCATTTGCTACTGCGCACCAAGACCTTGGTTTGCATTATGACGCCAAGGCAAAGGGATGGCGCTACCGTGAGTGGGCACCAGGAGCACATCGGTTGTTCCTGATGGGGGACTTCAATGGCTGGAACAAAACCAGTCATCCGCTCAATCGTAACCATGACCAGACTTGGGAGATTTTTCTGCCTGATGCCGACTATGCCAGTACATTCCTGAACCATAGCCTTTATAAGGTGGTGGTAGTGGGCGATAATGGTACACTAGATCGTATACCACCGTACGTCCAACGTGTGGTGCAGGATGATGTGACCAAGGACTTTGCAGCACAGGTTTGGCAGCCTGCAAAACCCTACCAGTGGAAACATGAAAGCCCTATTGCTGCTGGCCCTGTCCAGAACATGATGATCTATGAGGCACATGTCGGAATGGCTACCGAAGAGCAAAGAGTTGGTACTTACTGGGAGTTTAAGGAATATATGTTGCCCAGGATCAAGGCTGCTGGCTATAACACCATTCAGCTAATGGCGATTCAGGAACACCCGTACTACGGTAGCTATGGGTATCATGTCAGTAGTTTTTTTGCGCCTAGCTCGCGTTGTGGCACGCCCGAGGAGCTCAAAGAGCTGGTCGATGCTGCGCATGGCATGGGCATTGCGGTCATCATGGACTGTGTGCATAGCCATGCAGTCAAGAACTTCGCTGAGGGGCTCAACCAGTTTGATGGGACAGATAACCAGTATTTTATATCCGGGCCAGCGGGCCATCACGAGCTTTGGGACAGCAAACTCTTTAACTATGGTAGGACGGAAGTCCTCCAGTTCCTACTTAGCAACATCCGGTATTGGCTCGAGGAGTTCAACTTTGACGGCTTTAGGTTCGATGGTGTGACATCTATGCTTTACCATCATCATGGAAATAGCATGAGTTTTGGTAGTCTGGATGACTACTTCACTGATGGCACTAATCATGATGCCGTCCTTTACTTGAGCTTGGCTAACACTTTGGCGCATGAGCTCAAACCTAATGCTATCACCATCGCTGAAGACGTGAGTGGCATGCCAGGTCTTGGCCGCCCAGCACACGAAGGTGGCCTTGGTTTTGACTATCGGCTAGGCATGGGTATCCCTGACCAGTGGATCAAACTCATCAAGGAGAAGAGCGACGAACAATGGGACTTGGGCGATATTTGGTGGTCCCTCACCAATCGCCCTGAACATGAAAAAACTGTTGGCTATTCCGAAAGCCATGACCAAGCCTTGGTGGGCGATCAGACGATTGCTTTTAGACTCATTGGCCCCAAGATGTATAGCGACATGGCGGTCAATATCCCTAGTTTGGTTGTTGATCGCGGCATGGCCCTACACAAAATCATCCGGATGATGACCATCACCCTGGGTGGCGAAGGTTACCTCAACTTTATGGGTAACGAATGGGGCCACCCCGAGTGGATTGACTTCCCTAGGGCTGGCAATGACTGGAGCTATAAATATGCTCGCCGCCAATGGAGCCTTGCTGACACGGATTACTTGCGCTACCAGTTCCTAGGCAACTGGGATAAGGCCATGACGGTTCTTGTAACTGAAAACAACCTACTGTCAGGCCCCAAACCAATGATGGTTAATGTCGATCGGGAGAACCAGATCATGGTATACCAACGTGGAGCACTACTCATTGTGGTCAACCTCCACCCAACCAACTCACAGACCGAGTACAAAATCCAGTTACCAATCGCCGAGGCCTACCAACTCATCCTGAGCAGTGATGATGCCATTTATGGAGGATTTCAGCGGCAACCTTCGGGACTTGAGTATTGGCCAGATGGTTTCGGTGACCTATCGTTATATGTGCCTAACCGTACGATCTTGGTCTATAAGCCACTTGCCTTGCTCAAGGCCAGCCCTATTGCTAAGGCTTCAGTTAAGTCTGGTACAAAGAAATCGGGACCTAAGTCAGCAACTAAGTCCAAGTCCGATTCTGCCTCCAAGCTAGCCTAACGACCAACAGTCACTTGCCTCATGCGTTTAGTCCGGCACCCAATCTTGGCCAATTATTACGTCACCTACCGCTGCAATGCCAGCTGTGGGTTTTGTGATATTTGGGAAAAGCCGTCGCCCTACGTAACACCAGAGGCCGTGGCCAACAACCTGGATGCGCTCAAACGCCTAGGTGTTAAGGTGGTTGACTTTACGGGTGGCGAGCCTCTGCTGCATCGGGATCTGCCCAAAATGCTGGCCATGGCCAAAGAGCGTGGCTTTATTACGACCGTCACGACTAATTGCCTGCTCTATC
>CANHWS010000165.1 GCA_947464365.1 Cytophagaceae bacterium
CAATTCCATTTTATGAAATACACTTTACGCACTTTGGTGATCCTGACCCTTGCCCTAGTGAGCCAAGGTTTGCAGGCCCAAATCACGATCAACACAGCCGATCTGATCAACGTCAATGACTCGATTGTGCTCCGCAATGACCAATATTCGGGCTCCGTTGGCGATAGTGGTACGAACAAAGTTTGGGCATTCCCGACCTTGCTGCCTACTGCAGGTACTCGGAGTGTTCGTCACTCCATGGCTCCTAGTGCCACGCCATTTGGCAATGTACGCGGTAGCAACTTGGCCCTCAGGCAGGATAGTGCCTATACGTTTTACAATCGTGTGGCAACAGGCAACAATCAAGGAATGTATATCAAAGCCCTCGCCTTTGACCTAAGCGGACTTGGCCTCGGTGGTCCGTCTGGCCCAGCCCTTATGAGCTTCACGAACCCTCAACCAGTGGTCAAAACCCCTTGGGCCTACGGCAATCGTTATTCAGGTTCTAGTAGCGCTACTCGCCTCGCCATCCCGTATGATACATCCGTAACAGTCGGTGGAACCACGATCAACATAGATAGTGTCGGCGGCTCTGTCAATATCGCTGTCAAACAACGTGTCAACGGCTGGGGCACCCTTACAGTTGGAACGACCACAGTGCCTTCATTGCGCGATGTGGTCACTTCCACTCTAGGCTTCACAATCCAAGTACATACCTATGTACGGGTCTTTGGCATCAGGGTACCACTTGGCTGGCAGAACTTCCCAGGACTAGCGTTCCCGCCACAAAAGACTTATCAGGTGCGCTATTGGGCTAATAGTCAGCGCTACCCAATGATCGAGTTTAATGTGGACTCTGCCGAAACTGCAACAGGTGTAACCTATCAAGAACGCACCGTAGTAGGCCTTCAGTCAGACTTGGCGAGTAATCGCTTAGTCCATATTGCGCCCAATCCTGCCAATGATTTGCTGCACATCCAACTAGCAGAAGGCCTGCGTGCCCAACAGCTCCGCTTAGTCTCCATGACGGGCCAGACGATGATCAATCGCCTTGAGAATATCACCGATACGCAGGACCTAGACGTTAGCACCTTGCCACGTGGCACCTATTTCCTGATGCTGGACCTCGGCAATGGCCTGACAGACCGTCAGCGGGTGGTCATTCGGTAGGTGCAAAGCAGGCTGATCTAGTCACAACCTTAACTGCAAAGTAAACAACTGCCTAAGACCATACCGATAGCGGCTACTAGCTGCCCTTGGTATGGTCTTTGTGCAACTCATAGCATGGTACAACAACTGATCATCTTCGGGCTCTTTGCTGGGGCTTCCGGCTGGCTGGTTCGGCTCGTCTATCGCCAGTGGAACAGGCCTGCTACGACTCCTGGCTGTGGGTCTGGGTGTAAAGGATGTGGAGAATAGATCTTTTCTGTCTTCCAAAAACGTTAAGCAACTACATGGCAAGCTGACTGCCTCAGCATTCAAAAATCAACTACCTGCTAAGCGCCTAGCCTAATCAACCTAAATTCGTAAACAGCTACCCATTACCCCAGCTGGATGGTTGAGCGATAAATCACAGGCAGCAGTGGGTCCGTTTGGTTCCAACACGCCTAAATGATGATAAAAACGCATTCTTAGGGTCGTAATATTTTAAATACGTCAGTTGCATAATTACAGCAACTTTAAAAACCTATACCATCTATCCTCCTTCCCAACTCATTATCTATTGAGTTAAACAGCCAAATAAATGGGGGTATTAGTAGGTTTTTGTTTTACTTTCATCAGTTAAGTTTGGAGAGGCAATGACATTTTAGATAGGGTCAAGTCTAGGCATTTATACACCTATTATGGTTTGATACCCAGTCAGCTATCAAGGGCAACCACCCACCAACCCCAACAACCACCCACCAAGTCGCCCTTTGGCGGTCCCGTCAGGAAACACCATCTTTATGGTCCGTATGATAAAGACCTTAATCCAGATCTGGGAAAGCTTGGTGATGGCGTTGCAGGCCCTCCAGAGCAACCTGTTGCGCACTGTCCTGTCCCTGCTGGGCGTGACGGTGGGCATTTTTGCCATTATTTCGGTCTATACGCTGGTGGACTCGCTGGAAGATAACGTTCGCAAGTCCATGTCCTTCTTGGGTGATAACGTGATCTATGTCCAGAAGTACCCCTGGATGTTTGAAGACGATTACCCTTGGTGGAAATTTCTGAACCGCCCACGCCCTTCATTCGCCGACTTCAAGTTCTTGGAGCGCAACCTACAGACCAATAGCGCCATTGCCATCTTCGCCAGCCGAGGAAACCGTTCGGTCAAGTACCAAAGTTCCACCATCGAGGGCATAGCCGTGCATGGTGTCAGCTTTGAGTATGACAAAGTAAGTGATGTTGGCATCGAAAGTGGCCGCTACTTTACCCAAACCGAGATTGATAATGCGTCTGCCTTTTGCATCTTGGGTTACAACCTAAAGGATGGACTCTTTGAGAACACGGAACCATTGGGCAAGATCGTCACCATCAAAGGCCGTCGATTTACCGTCATCGGCACCATGGCCAAACAAGGCAGCAATATGCTCGGCACCCCAAGCAACGATAATCTCGTGATGATCCCCTTCACGATGTTTGCGAGCATGTACAACACCAAACGCATGGGCGAGGCCGAACCGATGATCGCGATCAAGGGCTTTGACCAAGATAAAGGTTTGGTGGAGCTGGAGGGCGAACTTAGGGGCCTATTGCGGGCCAAACGCAACCTCAAACCGCGGGACCTCGACAACTTTGCGATCAACCGGCCTGAGATGATTGCCAAACAGATCGGCCAGATATTCAGCACCATCAAGTTTGCAGGCACCTTCATTGGGTTGTTTGCGATCTTGGTCGGGGGCTTCGGCATCGCTAACATCATGTTCGTGAGTGTCAAGGAACGCACCAACCTGATCGGCATCCAGAAGTCATTGGGCGCCAAAAACTACTTCATCCTATGCCAATTCCTGTTTGAGGCCGTGTTCCTCAGCATCATTGGGGGGCTTGCTGGGCTGTTGCTCGTATTTGGCCTGACCATGATCCCACAGGACGTGATGGAAGTCCACCTCAGCAGCAGTAATGTCATGGTTGGGCTCGTGATTTCCACCGTGATCGGGCTTATTAGCGGCATTGCCCCAGCTGGTGTGGCCGCCCGCATGAACCCTGTGGATGCTATCCGTAGTAAATAGGCAGGCAACAAACTTGGTCAGGATATTAAGCCTGTAACCAGCCTAGCACTAAACCACCATCAGCTTCGCAAAGCTGAGGAGCATCACCTTTTCGCCAACCAGCTCAAACTGGACAGTGGCTCGTTTCTCAGGTCCACCAGTGTCAAGGTGCTTGATGACACCAAAGCCGAACTTGGCATGCTCGACGCGGGCGCCAACACTCATTGCCTCGACGGGGCTAGGCACAAAGTTCTCTGAGGTCACATGGGTGGTTGAAATAATCTTCTTGGCAGGATTAGGCGCCACAGTGCCACCATTGCGATTGAACTGATCCATGAATTTCTTAGGCGGCCCAATCGTACGCTCTACCTCCGACTCTGCCAACGACCGTTTGGTCATCATCAGGTATTTGGGGTCGATTTCGTTCAGGAAACGGCTAGGCTCCGACTGGATCAAATTGCCAAACCGATAGCGCGTCAGGGCATAGCCTAGACGCAAGCGTTTTTCAGCCCGTGTGATCGCAACATAAAACAGCCTCCGCTCTTCCTCAAGGTCCGCACGGCTGGCAAGCATCATTTGGCTCGGGAACAGGTTTTCCTCAAGCCCCACGATAAAGACCGATTTGAACTCAAGTCCCTTGGCCATGTGGATGGTCATCAGCGTGACCGCATCATCATCTGTTTTGGCTTTGTCGTCGGCATCTGTGATCAAGGAAATCTCTTGCAAAAAGGTCCCGATCGACTTGTCCTCACGCTCAGGATTATCGACAAACTCCTTGATGGCGTTCAGCAATTCCTGCACGTTTTCGTACCTACTGACACCCTCTGGGGTTTTATCTTCGAACAACTCACGCATCAGGCCACTTTCTTTGGCCACCTGCGAGGCAAGGGCAAAGGCATCCTTATGCTGGGCCGCTACCTGGAACGACTGGATCTTGACCGTGAACTCATCCACCACACCACCAACACGGGTGCCGAGCAGCTCCTTGGCTGCCTTGATCGTATCCCAAAGGTCAGCCCCTTGGTCATTCGCAATCACAAATAGTTTGGCCACCGTTCCATCACCAATACCACGCTTAGGCGTGTTGATGATCCGCTTCAACGACTCCTCATCATTCGGATTGATGATAAACCGCAGATAGGCCACCAAGTCCTTAATCTCCTTCCGTTGGTAGAAGGACATACCACCAATGATGCGGTACTTAATATTGCTTCGCCTGAGGGCCTCTTCGATCGAGCGACTTTGGGCGTTGGTACGGTACAAAATGGCGAAGTCACGGTTTTGCCAGTTTTCGCGCATCTTTTCTTCAAAGATGGTGGTTGCGACTAGTTTGCCTTCTTCGTTATCACTAGCCGCACGGATGACTTCAATCAAGGTGCCATCTTCATTACCAGTCCAGACCTTCTTCTTGAGCTGGTTCTGGTTCTGGGCGATGACACTATTAGCCGCCTGCACGATGGTGCCCGTGCTACGGTAGTTTTGCTCTAGCTTGATGACCTTTAGGTCCGGGTAGTCCTTCTCGAAGTTCAGGATGTTCTGGATGTCAGCCCCACGGAAGGCATAGATACTCTGGGCATCATCACCAACGACGCAGATGTTTTCGCGTACGGCTGCCAATAGTTTCGTGATCAGGTATTGGCTCAGGTTGGTATCCTGATACTCATCCACCATCACATAATGGAACTTCTGCTGGTACTTGTTCAACACATCTGGGCAGTCGCGAAACAAGACGTTGGTATTGAATAGCAGATCGTCAAAGTCCATCGCCCCAGCCTTGAAGAGCCGGTTTTTGTAGATCTGGTAGATCTCGGCCATCCGAGGGCGTTGGGCCACGATGTCATCCTCTCGCAAGAAGGGGTCCTTGGCGTATCCTTCGGGCGTGATCAAACGGTTTTTAGCCCCGCTGATGCGGTTCAGGACCGTGTTGACCTTATAGATTTTATCATCCAGATTCAGCTCCTTGATGATGGACCGCAGTAAAGACTTGACGTCATCCGTGTCATAGATGCTGAAATTAGAGGGATAGCCCAGGCGCTCAGCCTCAAAGCGCAGAATCTTGGCAAATACGGAGTGGAAGGTCCCCATCCAGATATTACGTGCCTCTGGCCCAACCAGTTTCTCGATCCGCTTGCGCATTTCGGCAGCGGCCTTGTTGGTGAACGTCAGGGACAGGATATTATAGGGCTCTACTCCTTTGTCCAGCAAGTGAGCGATGCGGTAGGTCAGCACACGGGTTTTGCCCGAGCCGGCACCAGCTATCAACATAACGGGGCCTTCCGTATGCAGGACAGCTTCGCGTTGGGGGGCATTGAGGTCGTCGGTGTAGTGTGCCATGGTCTGGTTGCTTAGCAAGACCGCAAAAGTAACGATTTCAGGTTCGCCGCCCGAGGTTGCCCACAGGATAAGTTCGGCAATAGTCAGCATTTGTCCCCAAGGTCCGGTTATGCCTTTAGGCCTACAACGATCATGAAGGCAATGCTGGCCTTATTGACACTTAGGGCAAGATCCAGCGCAAATGCAAAACCAATACCCATTGGCTGCCCACGGTGGGCAGT
This sequence comes from Cytophagaceae bacterium, assembly GCA_947464365.1. Lineage (GTDB taxonomy): Bacteria > Bacteroidota > Bacteroidia > Cytophagales > Flexibacteraceae > CANHWS01. Next base: position 5,723 of record CANHWS010000165.1, read on the forward strand.
TTTGGTTAGATCTCCTTCGTAGTAGCCTGTCAAGCAGCAGACAAACTATCATAAGCAACAATGACACAATATAACCTAGGCCAAAACCCCAATAGCGAACCGCTAAAGCAATATTGGTCTAGCAGAAGGCAACACAAAAACCAAACGGGCAATAAGTTCTTTGGCATAATTTGGCACGAAACCCAAAAAAAAGCCTTACTTTTGCACGTTATGAGCATAAAGATGTCTAGACATCGGGCTCAAGAAAGCATAATATGTCAGAAGAAAAAACACTGCGTCTGAGAGTAACAATGCGAGAATTCAACATCGGTTTGTCCACCGCTGTTGAATTTTTGGCGTCCAAGGGGCATAAGGTTGAAAGCAACCCAAGTGCCGCCCTTACCTCAGAGCAGTATGGGTTGTTGCAGAAGGAATACTCGTCGTCCGCTGCCCTCAAAAAGGAGGCAGAAGGACGCCATGTAGGCCGTAGCTCGACCGACAACATCGTTATCAACGCATCGGGTACGGTGCGTGAGCCACGTAAAGCAGACGAAGCAGAGATTGCGCCGTCCGCCGTACGCAGTGCTGCATTCGGAACCACCGAGCCACGCCGCGATGCGAGCAGACCTGCCGCAGCACAGCCACCAGTGGCCGATCGTGTCGAGCGCCCTACCGCCCCAGGCCTTAACATTCTGGGCAAGATCGACCTCGACGCCAAGCAGCCTGTGGCACCAGCCAAACCAGCTGAGCCTGTGGCACCAGAAGCCCCAGTCGCAACCGCAGCACCTGTTGCGCCAGCCGCACCTGCGGCGACGACAACTGCAACGCCAAGCCCAGTAGCAACCCCAGTAGCAGAAAAGGCTGCAGAGGCCACTGCACCTGCAACTCAAGCTACCCCAGTCGCAGCTACAGCGCCTGTTGCCCCTGCAGCGACAGTAGCAGCAACGCCAGTAGCAGAGAAGGCGCCAGAAGCCTCTGCGCCCGCGGCTCAAGCTGCCCCAGTCGCAGCTACAGCACCTGTTGCCGCTGCTGCAGCTGCGACGCCAACACAAGCACCAGCTCAGCCAGCAGCAGTAGCACCAGCTACTCCGCCTGCAGCTGCTAAGCCAGTAGCACCGTCAACTCAGCCAACACAACAGACCCCTCGCCCACCAGCACAGCAAGGTCAGCCACGCCCACAAGGCGGTGGTGGACAGCCGAATCAAGGTGGCCAAGGTGGTGATCGTCGAAATCCGAACCAAGGCGGTGGACGCAATGGCGGACAAAATCAATCACAAAATACAAAGGTCCAGCCGCGCGATAACAATCGTCCGATAGAAGCCCGTACTACGATCCCGACTGCTGCGGCCCCAGCATCTAGCCTCGTTCCGCAACAGCAGGCAGCCCCTAACCCTGACCAAGCCCCCGACGTACCGGTCGAGCTCATCAAGGCCGAAGCCGAACAACTCAAAGGCCTTACGGTCTTGGGCAAAATTGAGCTCCCGATGGCTGGTGGCCGTAATGGCAAACCAGGACAAGGTGGCGCACCAGGCAAACCAGGCGAAAAACGCAAACGCGCACGCCTCAAACCGGGTGCACCGGGTGGCAACCCTAACAACAATGGTGCAGTCCGCATCGACGACAACACCCGAGGCAATCGCCCTGGTGGTGGACCCGGCGGACCGAACCGTGGCCCTGGCGGCCCTGGTGGACCTGGTGGCAATCGCCCTGGTGGACCGAACCGCGGCCCAGGTGGTGGCTATAACAACAACCGCCCTGGTGCCAACAGCGCACCGCTTAGCCCAGAGGCAACTGATAAGCAGATCCAGGAGCAGATCAAGGCCACTTTGGCCCGTCTGTCTGGCAGCAGGTCAACCCCTGGTGGCAACCGTGCTAAATACCGCCGCGACAAACGGAACGAGTTTAACTCGTCAAGGGATGAGCAGGCACGCGCTGATCAGGCAGAAGCCCAAATCCTCAAAGTCACCGAGTTTATCTCCGTGGCTGACTTGGCATCCTTGATGGATGTATCGGTCAACGAGGTCATCAAGGCCTGTTTGAGCGCTGGTATGTTCGTGTCGATCAACCAACGTCTGGATGCCAAAACCATCGAGATCATCGCCCTTGAGTTTGACTTCGAGGTGCAGTTCACGACGGCTAAGGAAGA
>CANHWS010000166.1 GCA_947464365.1 Cytophagaceae bacterium
ACAGAAAGCCAACGATCAGATAGGGCCCCAGAACAACATACCGACATTCGGGCGTAACTTTGCGGAGCCCAAAGGAAACAAATAGGTTAGACCTCTGGTCATTGACCTATATTAGGTCCTGTAGGGCCTAGGACACCAAAACTACAATCCCCCACCCTCCCCCGTATGAACCAGTCGCCGTTGCGCCGCACCCCATTCGTAGAACGACATATAGGTACGGCCAGCACAACTGCCCAGGCAGCGATGCTCGAAGCCATAGGTGTTGACTCTGTAGAAACGCTAATCGCCCAAACAGTACCGGCGAGTATTAGGCTCCCGAAACCACTCAACGTGCCCGCCGCCGTGACCGAGGACGAGTTTTTGGCTGAGTTCAGGACGATGATGGGTAAAAACGAGTTATATCGTAGCCATATCGGGATGGGCTACTATGGCACTCATACGCCGACTGTAATCCTCCGGAACATCCTAGAGAATCCAGGGTGGTATACCGCGTATACTCCCTACCAAGCCGAAATTGCACAAGGCCGGATGGAGGCCCTCATCAACTATCAAACGATGGTGATGGACCTAACCGGAATGCAGATCGCGAATGCTAGCCTATTGGACGAAGGCACAGCCGCTGCCGAGGCAATGACTATGCTGCATGGCCAACGGAAAGCAGCCAAAAAGAGTGCGAACACCTATTTTGTAAGCCATAATACACATCCTCAGACCATTGATCTGTTGTTGACAAGAGCCATTCCTGTCGGCATCAAGCTCGAGGTGGGGGACCTAGATAAACTGAACATCACTCGTGAGGATCTTTATGGTGTTATGCTCCAATATCCTGACACCCTAGGTGGCGTACAGGACTATACTGATTTCATCTCAGCTGCCCACGAACAGAATGTCTACGTTAGTGTTGCTACTGACCTATTGGCCCTCACCGTTCTGAAATCGCCAGGCGAAATGGGTGCCGATGTTGCCCTAGGCTCGAGCCAACGTTTTGGCATCCCGATGGGTTTTGGCGGACCTCACGCAGCATTTTTTGCTACCCATGACGAGTTCAAGCGCCATATCCCTGGTCGCATTATTGGTATTTCGGTCGATGCCCAAGGTAAACCTGCCTACCGCATGGCCTTGCAGACACGCGAGCAACATATCCGGCGCGAGAAGGCAACAAGCAATATTTGTACGGCCCAAGTGCTTTTGTCCGTTATGGCAGGCAGCTTTGCAGTCTATCACGGACCGGATGGGCTTAAACAGATTGCGCACAACACGAATCTCCTGACCAAAGCCCTAGCTGCTGGCGTCAAGGCTTTGGGGCTAGGGCTTGTTTCGGATCATTTCTTTGACACCATTACCATCAAAGATGCGTCTGTTGAAAAGGTCAAGACCTTAGCTGAAGCAGCAAAGATCAATCTGCGCTACCATCAAGGTGGCCATATCGGCATTTCGCTTGATGAGACAAGTACAGTCTCCCACGTCCAAGTCTTGTTCGATATTCTGGCTGAGGCAAGTGGCAAAACCTGCCCTGCTGCCAAGACTTTGCTAGACCTAGCAACAGAGTCCACCAGCTGGAGCAAAGCGTTAGCCCGTACCTCAGCTTATATGACTCACCCAGTGTATCATAGCTACCATACGGAGCATGAAATGCTGCGCTACCTCAAGCGGCTAGAAAACAAAGACCTCAGTATGGTACATAGCATGATCTCCCTAGGGTCTTGCACAATGAAGTTAAACGCCACGACTGAGATGATTCCGGTCACTTGGCCAGAGGTTGGTGGCCTACACCCCTTTGCGCCTAGCAGCCAAACCAAAGGGTATCAGGAACTATTCAGCAACCTCGAGCGTTGGCTATCTGACATCACAGGTTTCCATGCTGTATCCTTGCAACCAAACAGTGGTGCACAAGGCGAATATGCAGGCCTGATGGTTATCAGAGCCTATCACCTAAGTCGTGGAGACCATCATCGTAATATAGCCCTGATCCCGAGCTCGGCACATGGCACCAATCCGGCAAGTGCTGTCATGGCTGGTATGCAGGTTGTTGTTGTCAAGTGTGACGCTGCAGGCAACGTGGACGTTGATGACCTATTAATGCAAGCCAACGCCCATAGGGACAACTTGGCCGCACTGATGGTTACCTATCCGAGTACACACGGTGTATTCGAAGAGCGCATCATCGAGATCTGTGAAATCATCCATGAGCGTGGTGGCCAAGTCTATATGGATGGCGCCAACATGAATGCACAAGTTGGCGTTACCAGCCCAGGGTTCATCGGCGCTGATGTCTGCCACCTCAACTTACATAAGACCTTCTGCATCCCACATGGTGGTGGTGGCCCAGGCATGGGTCCGATTGGTGTTGCCAAACACCTTGCACCATTTTTGCCAGGTCACACCGAAGTACAAACTGGTGGATCAGAGGCCATTTCGGCAATCTCGGCCGCACCATTTGGTAGTGCCAGTATCTTATCAATTAGCTATGCCTACATCCGGCTTATGGGACCTGATGGCCTCAAAGCTGCTACGGAGTATGCCATCCTGAACGCCAACTATATGAAGAAGCGTCTGGAGGAAGGTTATAGCATCTTGTATAGTGGTGCCAATGGCCGTTGTGCGCATGAAATGATTGTGGACTTCCGTGGCTTCAAAGCTGCCGGTGTCGAGGTCGAAGACGTGGCCAAACGCCTAATGGACTATGGTTTCCACGCACCGACTGTGTCATTCCCTGTGGCGGGCACAATGATGATTGAACCAACCGAAAGCGAAACGAAGGAAGAACTCGATAGGTTCTGTGATGCCTTGCTTAGCATCCGTGCTGAGATTGAGGAGGTATTAACTGGTCAGGCCGATGCCAAGAACAACATTTTGAAACATGCGCCTCATACGGCCTCTGTCATCACTGCCGATGTATGGGACCGTCCATATAGCCGTCAGCGTGCTGCCTACCCACTAACTTACGTGCAGGATGCCAAGTTCTGGCCAACCGTCAGCAGAGTCGACAACGCTTATGGAGACCGTAACCTCGTCTGTAGCTGCCTACCAATGGAGGCATATGCTGAAGCTGAGGTGGTAGCGTAAAGCATAAGTTTGGATCTAGTATTTGATTTGACGCAACAAAAAGGCCTAGGTAACCCTAGGCCTTTTCTTATGTCTACTTGGTAGTAACCTACCTAATAACTACTCACTTTCACTACAGGCAATACAGTAGCCTGGTTTGAAGTACGGAGCCAATAGGTACCACCTGGCAGGGTCCGGACAAAGTCAACGATTTGGTCAGAAGCTTGAGCAGGCAAGCTGTTACTGACATTATGCAAGATACGACCAGTGGCATCTAACAGCTCCAGTTGGCAAGGTTCGTTGGACCTAAAGGGTAAGATGATTTTGGTATTAGCAGTAACAGGGTTCGGCCATATTGCGACCTGCCCAACCTCTGATGAACGAGGCTGGATAACCGCAAACCAGGTCCCACTGATCATACCATTGTGATCTCGTTGCTGAAGCCTATAATATCGTTTGGAGGCCGCATCATTGAGCTCGACAGTTTCAGAATATCTGACTTGGTCTTTACCACGGTTAGCAGCCGGCACGAAAAGCACCTCTTGATATTGTAGGCCGTCATCACTACTGCTCAGTATAAACCCTTCGTTATCAAGCTCTTCTGTCGTGATCCAACTCAGATAATCTGCGGATCCAGCTCTATTGCCTCCAAAATAGGTTAGCGTCACTGGCAAGGGATTTTCGTTATAGTTCCCACCAATCCCGAACTGAGAAAATGAGGTAAGGCCAGTGCGAGCGGCAATTGGTTCGGAGGCAACTCCAGTTGTAGGGATATGGGTTCCGAGCAGTGTCCAGGGAGCGCCCGCACTAGCACGTTTGACCAATACCAAGCGGTTAACATTATTTACGCCTAGGAATGAGGTCCCAGTAAGTGTGATGCCATAAGTTCCGCCTACCAAGCCGTCACCTGCTTCAATCTCCCAGATACCATTGGTACCCAGATTGCCTACAGTTATGCCACCTTGGTCTAATGGGAAACCTGTCTCAGTAGGTCTGCCAGGTATAAACTGAGCAGTAAGTGTGCCCCCCGCACTTGGAGCTGACGAAAAAACGACCTCAGCATTGCGCCTTGTTGCAGTTAGCCCGATCGGGAATTGATAGGTGGTTGCCGCATTACTGATCCAGCGCCTTAACAGACCAACTATAGCACCAGTGGAGTTGGATGGCAAAACCACATTGCCAGTGCTGATTGCTGATGTTCCGATCGTGAGCAGATTACCACCAAGATTGAGGTCTCCACTGCGCATCGTTAGGGTTCCAGCAATGGTGCGTGGTGCAGCTAGGGATACGAATGCCGGGTTATTAATTTCGACATTGAGCGGCCCAGAAGTGGCGGGCCACTCATCCCCTACTGTCTGGGACAAGTTACCTGCATATCGAAGGGCTCCTGCGCCGCCAAAAGCAAGCGTAAAACCCGCTTTATTTAGCGTTGCACCACCTGTCATATCCAGCAATCCATCAACACTAAGGTTACCAACCATAGTTTTAGTGCTACTGCCCGCCAATGTAAGGTTGTTATACACAACACCTACTAAATTTTCAGTTCCTGTTTTGTTGTAGACAATCGTACCACCAAGCCGCCCTGATGTAGGTACACCATTCTGAAAGGTTAAAGTGGATACATTAAGGTCCGTTCCATCCGTATAAAGGGTACCGGCATCAACCCTAAATGTCTTGGTCCCGCTACCAGATAAGTTGATTGGTTGGTTATTGAGGTATGTAGTGCCAGCTATTTGCCAAAAACGAGCAGTGCCAGAGCCGTTGTCAAGGATGTAACTATGGTCAATCCGAAAGTCACCTGACGGTTTGTTGATCGTCAGGAACTGGAAGTAAATAGGTGAGGAGGAGGTGCCAGCCAACATCTGATTACCTGCCCCATTAAATGTCACAGCCCTCGAGTTACCAAAAAAGGCAAAACCAGTGTTGACGTAAAAGTTGCCGCCCACGTTCAGATCTCCCCCAAGCTGGTTGCTGAGGTAGAGCCCCCCGTTGAGGACAATATCCCCATCCACCGAAAAGGGTGCGGTCATCCGGCTGCCTGACTCGTTCATGCTAACTGCACTATTAAAGTCAATGGTAAGGTCCCCTCTCATGGTGCGGGTTACAGTCGGCAGGCTACCACCAATGTTGACCAAGGTCGCAAAACTTGCCCTTACGTTATACGGATTGCTCCACTCAACTGTGATGTTGTAGGTGCCTCCCGAGCGATAATTAAGGGTACTACCCACCGCATAAGTCGGCCCAGATGTGACACAATAACTACCAGTGTACATGGATAAGGTGCCATTGATGGTGCTACCATTCCCAAAATTGATCCCACACAATCCGGCGGGGATTATGTCAACATCAAAAAGCCCAATTGTGCCTTTGATGATATGGACAGCACTGCTAGAGCCTGCAAACACAACCTTACCGCTGCTATGCACAAACGACCCAAGGCTATAGAGGGTTGTATCAGTGCTAGAGATGGTTATCGTGAGGGTGCGCCCGCCGAGATCAAAGCTAGTGCCGGGACCTACATAAAACCCTCTGATGTTGGTGGCAGCATCAAGAGTGACCGCCGTACCAGCACCAATCGTCGCTAGGCGCATGTTGCTAAGGCCAGGTACAACACCAACGTTTTGTGCCCCACCTCCGTTGAAGTCAATGATACCTGTGTTGAAATTGCGTGTTGTGGTTGCAAGGCTAGTTGCTATCCCCCCAACATTACCAATACGCAGGATTCCACCGTTCAGATTGATGGCACCGGCCCCTGTGATGGTATTGGTACCTAAGGCGAAGATCCCGTTGTTGAGGTTAAACGAGTTTCCACCGTTGATGACCAAGTTGCGGTTCAGGGTGGTGGTATAGGCACTTGCATCGACATAGATGGCGCCTATCTGAGCAGGGCTCGTTGGTAGCTCGTTATCTGTGGTCAGGTTTTGGCTATTGCCATAGCTAATGATGACGGCACCACCAAAGGCAGGAGGAGTTACAAAGGTGCCAGCCTGCCTGAAGACAGTTGCCCCGGTGCTTATAGTTAGATTACCTGCAGGATTGATGGTTCCTGTTGGGCAACTAAGCCGGAAACGGCTGCTAACACTAACGGGCAAGCTAAAAGTCAAGGTAGAAGTGCCTGAGTATCCAACCAATGGCAGCCCTAAGGTGCCAACAAACGAACCAGATATGGATTGGGCAACAGTGCCAGAGAACAAAATCTCCCTACCATTTGCATTGTAGAAAGCACCTGCGTTGACAATCAATTGCTGCTTTAGCTCAAGATCCCCACCAGCAGCCGAACCTAGAATAAGGCTACCACTTAGGGTTGAATTTCCTAACACTAGGAGTTTGTTCGACATCGAACCAAGATTGAGGCTTCCACTTATTACAAGATCTCCCGAGATCTGCCGATTAGCGGAGCTTGATCCTAATAAGTTGAGTGTAGTACCCGATGCAATGGTCACGTCTTTAGGGTAGCCAGGGCCAGTAGTAGCACTCCACTCTAGGTTACGCGTGTAAGATCCTCCTGTGTTGTACGTCAGGTTGGCAGTTGGGCCATAAGTCAGGGCATTACTGAGGATAGCTCCATTGGCTAGAATCGTTAAGGTGCCGTTGACCGTGACGCCCGTAGGTACATTTGCTGGTTGAGCGAGGGTCAGATTTTGGAAAGTGACTCCCCCAACCAAAGTATGAGTAGCCGATCCCGTAAAGGCAACTGTACCCAATGAGCTAAAAGTCCCAACAATATTAAAGGAGGTGGTAGGCGTGCTGCGGGAAATAGTAAAGGTCCCGGCCGATTGGCTAAAATTGGCACCACTTTCGACAGATAAACCACCAAATGTGGCAAGCCCCACCGCTGTGACCACCGCCGGTGATTTGATCACTAAGGTTACGCGTGAAAGGCTTAGGCCGCTAGCGCCATAACTGCCTGAGGACAGTAGGTTGATGATGGCCCCTTCTGTCGTAGCGAAGGCGTCTGGCAACATCACAGCTGAGATGCCACCACTGTTGGTGATGTTAACGATAGCCGTTGCACCTAGACTCATGGTGCCAGCTCCCGTTATGGTATTAGTTACCAGATTGAGTGTGCCGTTAACGAACATGGTTCTAGCAGAATTCAGAGCGATGCTCCTGCCCAAGCTAACCACTGCCCCACTATTGATATTAATATCCGCTAACTGTGGATCAGCAGGAAGCTCAGGGCCTGTCGTACCGCTGAAAGCTGAAGTATAGGTTACTGGGTTATTGCCAGCAAAAGTTACAGTACCTGTAAGGCTGCCCAAACCGCGAGTGACTGTCCCCGCCGAACCTATGGATAAGTTGGTAGAAGCCTCGAGAATTCCATTAGTAAGGGTTAATGACCCGGAACTGGCCAAGGACCTAGGATCGGTTATTGTAACTTTTGAACCTCCAGTTTTATTGACCTCCAGGCCAAAAAGTGGCGTCGTACCTAGGCCTGATATAGTTCCGTTGGTAGCACCGAACATCGAAAGAGTGCGGCTATTGTGGGTATAAGTTGACCCTGCCGCTATCTGGACATTGGTTTCGCACCGTAATGAGCTACTGCTATTAGTACTCTGCACGAGGGTCCCTCCGAGTGTTAGACTGCCTACGACCAAAGCACCCGAAGTAGTCTGCATGCTGAGTGTGGTGCCCGAGGGAATATTTAAGTTCTCCGAACACCTGATGTCAGTGATACCAGTCCCCATATTTAGGTTAGTGCTGGTCAACAGAACATTGGCCGGATACCCTACTCCAGAAGTTGCACTCCACTCGGTCCCCCGACTA
>CANHWS010000167.1 GCA_947464365.1 Cytophagaceae bacterium
GCTCAGATGCACCTCTTGCGTTGCTCTGGATTTGCTAACGATGGTTAAGGTCTACCAAAGTTGCCACCGCTCGGCAAACACCAAGACGATCAACGCAGCCGAAAAGCCTAAAGATGCCAGCTGATTCAGTCTCATGGCGTTTTGGTGATTTGCTGCCTTCAAGTCCTTTCGGACAGCCGCAAACCACCGCTGCTGATGGAGGTTGGCTGGTAGCTGCAGGGCCATAAGTAGGACGGGACCTTTCCAGCCGAAGTCCAGATAGAGTAACAGGGCAATCAGTCCACCGCCAATAATGGTGAAGGCAAAGGCCCACCAAAATGTCCCGATCACACCCAGCAAACGGCTCAGTGTTTGGTCCCCATGCTCGGCGTCAGACTCATGCTGATATACTTGGGTGAGCGGATAGTTCCCCAGCAAAGTTAGGCTAGCCCCAACTGCATAGCCGATGTGGTATAGGTTGCCATATTCGCAGCTGCAAACACCAAGACCAGCCAAGACCATGTAATAGGTGCCTGCCCCTTGCATCAGGACCACAATGGCGGTGCCAAGGTAAGGGTCTCCCTTTAGCCGGATGCTGGGCCAAGAATAGGCTTTGCTGGCCAAAATGTATGCCAAAACCCAACTCAGGAAAAGCCAACCGAGTAGGTAGCTAAGGCCGAGAGCTAACACATCAGTCAGGATCACGAGGTACCAAAGTTGCTGGTTTACAGCTGGTGGGCTGGCCAACCCGCCGACTGGTGCCGTATCCCGATCGTGGTAGGAGTTGTAGCCATTGCTGCCAGGATAGACTAGCAGGTGCAGGATTAAAAAAGTCAAGAGGCCCCGCTCCCAACCAAAGAGAATATTCTGGCTCGCTGCCAACCAAAAGATCGGCATCAGATAGATCGAAAATGGGATACGCATCAGTAGGAGCGCATTTTTCCAATTTTGGAAGGCTGATGTTGGGCGGGCATCGTGCATTAGCATGGGATCTGTGGTCGGCACTATTTGTAAATGGTAACAAGCCTGCTAGCTGAAAGTTAAGCAGTTTTTAATATCGGTACTTCGGATTTCCTTATCTTGCCCTCAGGATCAATGATCGATGTGATATGAAAGCAATTACGGTGGAGAACCTACGAGATTGGCAAACTGAAGGTAAAGTGTTTCAGCTTATCGATGTGCGCGAGGCAGAAGAGTTTGCCCAAAGCAATATGGGTGGGCAATTGATCCCCTTATCACAGGTGCTGGACGAAGCCGAACAGATCAGGCAAGATATTCCGGTTGTAGTACATTGCCGTAGCGGCAAACGCTCCGAAATGGCTATCCGGCTGCTAGAGCGGGACTTAGGCTACAACAATCTCCACAACCTCACAGGAGGTATATTGGCCTGGCAAGAGCTAGAGCATCAACATAGTCACTAAAAGCTGAAGAGGTTTTTCGGCTACTATACAGGCTTAGGCCAAATAAAAAAACCACTTTTGAGGGCTTCATGGCCTATCAAAAGCGGTTTTGGTTTTTATCTTCTCGTTTGGGCTTGGTTCAACCTCTAGGTCAGCGAACGGTCGAGGTGGGTATAGCCACCATCCACGAAGATGATCTGGCCAGTGGTGTGGGACGAACGTGGGGACACCAAGAACACGACCATGTCGGCAATCTCTTCGCTGGTCGTGAAGCGGGCACCAAACGGGATTTTACTTTCGATCTCAGCCTTTTTCTCAGCAGGGTTTGGAAGGGTATTGAGCCACCACTCGTATAGCGGGGTCCAGGTTTCGGCAGGTACCACCTCGTTGACACGCACACCATCGTTGCGGAAGGCTGCTGCCCACTCGCGAGTTAGTGCATGGATGCCTCCTTTGCTGGCTGCATAGCCACTTGTGCCACCTTGGCCAGTGTCGGCCACCTTAGACCCGATGTTGATCACGACACCTTTGCTTGCGATAAGCGCAGCTTTAGCATAGTGGACCATCGCGAAGTAGTGTACCAAGTTTTTGTGCAAGGAGGCAACGAAGTCAGATACAGGCTTGTCGAGGCTAGCGCCGTCGTTGACACCTGCATTATTGACCAAGATGTCGATCTGGCCAAAACTTGCTATGACTTTGTCCACCGCAACTTTGCAGTTGGCCTCTTCGCTGAGCTCTGCCTGTACGAATAGGGCCTTAACACCCATTGCAGTCAGTGTTTCGACCATTTGGTCGCCACGTGTTTGGTCCCGACCGATGAGGGCTAGGTGTACACCTTCTTGAGCAAGAGATTTGGCAATGGCCTCGCCGATGCCGCTGGTGCCACCAGTCACTATGGCTACTTTGCCTTTGAGTTGTAAGTCCATTTCTGGGTGTGGGGTGTTGGGGGATAATGGGATTAAAGCGTTTTTGTGGCGGTCCGGACCTTGTCTAGACGCAGATCATTGGGCGTATTTACTGTCCTTGATCTTTACAGCAGCAATCTAGTGGGTTTTGTCCGGACCTGCAATGTTGGCTCCAGATCTGGCCTATTAACGCCTACATTGTAGGTATTTGCGCCAACTCTGAGGATGTCTGGCGGCCATTGCCAACCACCAATCCGTATTACCTTTGGCTATGATCTCCAGACGGTTAAAGTCGGTATTATCAAAAACTGGTATCAACCCGCAGCTGATAGGGTTCTTGGTTGTGGGCGGGCTAAGCACCGTCCTGAACCTAGGCTTGGCGGCTGCCTTGGTCTGGGGGCTGGGATTGAGGGCCTCCATTGCGAGCGGGATTGGCTATGTGGTTGGGGTAGCGCTAGGCTACCTGCTCAATAAGTCGATCACTTTTGATGCTGGGGCCACCAAGCATAGCAAGGTACTGTTGCCCTATTTATTGGTTTATGCTATTAGTTTTGCCATCAGCTTTGGCCTCATTGAGCTGGTTAACCCCAGCACTGACCTCCAAAAAGTTATTACCCTGCTGTTGGCCACCATCCTGACGACGAACCTCAATTTTGTGTTGACAAAGTTTGTCGTTTTCAGAACTTAAATGGGTTCTCAGGGTCATGCCTAAGGCCAAACCGATTGAACCTTGCCCTTTGTTTGTTGATTGCCACCTTATTATGCCACAATCCACCAGTTTCTGGACCAGAATTATCCTCCAAATTAACTTTCGGGAGGGTTTTAGGTCTTGGTTATTCTGGTTGGGGCTGGGCTTGAAGCTAGTGCTGGGGGCGACATTGGCCTCCTCGTTCTACGCCGAGCTATTTATCCCGTTCGTAAATCAATTCGTCAGCAGCGGTTTGGCAGACCCCTACCAATATTGGATGGAGTTGGGCCGACCTGAGATGTTCCCCTATCCGGCTCTGATGCTGTATATCTTGGCTCTGCCACGGATGCTACTGGGCTTTTTGTTCCAAGATGCTGCGGCAGTGGGTTGGCTGGACCTATTGGTGATGCGCCTGCCCCTTATCGTGGCAGACCTCCTGTTGCTAATCATCCTCAATAGTTGGATCAGACGACAGGAGACTAAGCTGCTGGTGTTATTCTGGCTTTCGCCCGTTCTGCTATATATCAGCTACATCCATGGGCAGCTGGATATTATCCCGGTCACGTTGTTGTTCCTTAGTCTTTATTATCAGTTCAAGGACAAGCTCTGGATGGCTAGTTTGGTGTTGGGCCTCTGCCTAGCCACCAAAACCAATATGGTGGTTGCTGTGCCTTTTTACCTCTGGTACTTGACAACTAAACAGGTCAAGATCAGTGGTTTGATGTTGCATGCTGGGGTTATTGTTATGGCTTTCTTGTTGCCCAACTTGCCGTATTTAGGTTCTTCTGGCTTTTGGCAAATGGTATTCATGAACCGCGAGCAGGGCAAGGTCTTCAACCTACGGCTGGACTATGGCCTTGGCTTGGCAGTCTTTGCACTGCCTGCAGCATACTACTTGGTAGTGGTCCGGAGCCTTGCTTTCCGGATGTTCAACCGTGATCTATACATTATGTTTTTGGGGTTTGCGTTCGGCATCCTGATTGTGTTGATCCCACCAATGCAGGGTTGGTATTTTTGGGTGCTTCCCTTCTTAATTTACTTTTTGCTCAAGCAGGATATCGGCCAGCGTGCCACTTGGGCCTTTTATGCCCTGACGGCTTTGTTCTTCTCCTACTTTGCCTTGGTGCCAGCATCGGACTTTTTCCAGGTCTTTAGGGTAGTACAGCCAAGTTGGGCATCTCTGCCAAACCTGAGTCAAATCTTGGTAAAGGCGGGCCTAAATGATAGCCACTTCCTGAGCCTGGTTTTTACCTTACTCCAGACCACATTGGCCATCAACTGTGGGCTGATCTATCAATACGGCATAGATGCCACCATCAAACACAAAATCCGGTACAAGCCGTTCCTGATGGGGGTTGGCGGCGACAGTGGATCGGGTAAAAGTACTTTCACCCGCCTGATGGCTGATCTGTTTCTGGACCGTAATGTAGCTGTTATTCGGGGGGATGATATGCACCGTTGGGAGCGTGGGCACGAACAGTGGCGCACCTTTACGCATCTTGACCCTAAGGCCAACCTCCTGCATGACGACCTGACCCATGCCCTCAAGCTAAAGGAAGGCCGCAGCATTGACCGCCGACATTACGACCATCAAGATGGCAAATTTACCTTGCCGGTTGCGGTGCGGTCCAATAGGGTGGTGGTCTTTGAGGGGCTTCATCCGTTCTACCTAAGCCAAACAAGACGGCTTTATGACTGCAAGGTTTTCATCAACCCAGACCGTGATCTACGCTATCACTGGAAAATCATTCGGGATGTCCGTGACCGTGGCTACACCATTGACCAGATCATCGCTCAGCTCAATGCCCGAGAGGCCGACGCCACCAAGTACATCGACGTCCAGGCTAAGTATGCTGACATCATCATTAGCTATGAGCCTAAGGGGCCTATCAGCCAGCTAGGTGAACAGGACTTATCACTGGCCTTGATCCTGCGCTGTACTTTAGACAACAACATTAACCTCGATCGTCTGCTTGATGCCTTGACGCTAGTTGAGGGTCTTGAAGTGCGACATAGTTTTATGGACGAGGACCATCAACAAATCGTGTTTGATGGCATGATTTCCGCCACCCAGTTGTTTGACCTGATCCAACAACTGGTGCCCGAGCTGGAAGAGGTTGCCGTAACCGAACCCAAAATGGCTGATGGATACAATGGCCTGATTCAACTCCTGTTGGCCTATTATGTATTCAACAAACTGACGATAGACTAGGCCTGGTTAAGATTATCGGGTCTGTTTTGTTTCTGCACTCGCCCCTAAACCGATACTGATTATGAAGCAATACGACAGCAATCTCTATCACAAAACAGTGCGCGAGCTATTGGCCATATCGCGTGCGGTGGCCGACCGGCCCGACTTTGTGCAAGGGGCAGGGGGCAATACCTCAGCCAAGGCTTTTGATGGGCTTATGGCTATTAAAGCATCTGGGTTCGAGCTTCGACAGCTGGATACGAATTCAGGCTATGCCTTTGTTGAGAGCGCTTCTGTTGTCGATTACTTCAGCTCCATCGACCTCGGAGCCCTGGCTGAAGCAACTGATTATGAGGCTGAAAGTGGGGCATTAGTTAGGCTGCATACCATCACCTTGGACGAGTGGCCAGCTGCACGCCCAAGCATGGAAACCGGATTTCATAGTATACTAGATAGGTATGTTATACACACCCATTCGGTCTATGCCAACCTAATCAATTGCCAAGCGGATGCAGATCAGGCGTTACAGAAATTCAACCTAACCTCAGGTCTCGAGGCGGTAATGGTGCCCTACCTCAACCCAGGCTTTTGGCTCACGACCGCCATCCAACAACAACTGGAGGCAGCCAAGGTCAATGGTGACCCAGAGCCTAAGGTGTTTTTCCTCCAGAACCATGGCATCATTGTCACGGCCAATACGGTGGACGAGGTTATCGCCTTGCATC
This sequence comes from Cytophagaceae bacterium, assembly GCA_947464365.1. GTDB lineage: Bacteria > Bacteroidota > Bacteroidia > Cytophagales > Flexibacteraceae > CANHWS01. The sequence continues at coordinate 5,889 of CANHWS010000167.1, forward strand.
GCGATATCAACTCGGCCCTCTGTGCCTATTACGAACTTTTACCAAGCCAATATCCCATTGCGGAATTAGTGCCTACCGATCATTCTGAGGTTTGGCATAGTGGTTCCGAATTCGTGTCAGATTTCTTTAAGCAAACGGATGGTGTGGATGCGGCCTACTTCGAAGCCAACGTCCTGTTTCCGGACCAGACCGTGTTTTTTAACGGCAACTTTTCGTTCGATGCTGCCCAGCTCAACAAAATTATGGTCGATCAGCAGACGGGCAAAGTGACCTACCGAACCAACTATCGGGAAGCTCGCACCATTGACGAAACCCTTTCGGCTTACCTCTACATCAGGCATCAGTTGCGCTTTTTAGGATTGGAGCCCCGTTTTCTACAGCCGGAGGACCTCGACTACATTAACAACATGGAGAGTGAGCGGTTCCGTAAAAGCCTCCTCAAATAGATTGCCTGATCTTGTCCAGAAGGCCGATCCAAACCATAAATCTGCTACATTTACCCAGTCTTTAGGGACCGACAGATCCATTGGGTGCTTTTGCCCCGTGCCTAACGAACAGGTGATTAGTATATTATGAAAATCTTTGCAGCCATTTTTGCGGTTGTGTTTGCGCTGTTTGCAGCCGTCCAGCTTAACGACCCAGATCCTGAAATCTGGACGCCCATCTATCTGTATGGGAGTGTCTTGTCTGGTTTGGTATTCTTCCGCCGCTACATCCCGATCATGATTCTGGGAGGTGTTATAGGTTATTTTTGCGGGGCTGTGTACATCTTCACACCTGATGTGTTTGGAACCTGGATAGACGAGGAGATGCTCAATCGGTCAACAGGGATGAAGAATGCTACAATGGAAGAAGGACGGGAGTTCTGGGGGCTCGTGATCTGCTTTTTGGTATCGACGCGCTATTTGTTCCACGCCATTAGCCGAAAGAAAATAGGATTTGGGTGATTGTCCTGATAGTGTGTTGGTAAATAGGGATAAGGCCAGTATTGGGCCTTATTTTTGTGTCCGGCCAGTCCTACCACCGCTTTAGCATTAATGCCTACCACTCTCGATTATAGCCTTTTGCCACCTCCTGATGACAGTCTATCGTCTGCCATCATTAGAGAGCAGTTTGTCCAGACCTATCGTCATCAGCTGCTATCGACAAGTGCCTTTTGGTTAGCTGATAATCCTACCCTAGTGGTTGCACTTGGCACCAGTGCCAAGCCCGAAACAAAGCTCTTATACGTCCTTGAGGCAGATCTAGCCCAGTATGGTTATGATCACTTGCCAGCATCCCTTATCCAGAAAGCGACATTAGAAACTGCAAGCTATACCTTAGCCATTGAGCCGATCTGGCTGCAAGGGACTGAAACCTGCAAGGACAACTGGGATGGTGTCATGGCCGTTTGCCAAGCCATCAATGATGCTGGGATCGATCGGCATAGTGTGGTGGTGGCTGTTGGTGGCGGTGCCTTCTTGGATATGGTTGGTTTTGGATGCGCTATCGCCCACCGTGGGGTGCAGCTGCTACGTGTGCCAACCACTATATTAGCTCAGGCAGATAGCGGTGTAGGTGTCAAGTCGGCCATTAACGCTTTTGGCAAAAAGAACTTTTTGGGTGCCTTTGCCGTCCCGCTTGCCGTGATTAACGATGCAGCGTTTCTGGCAAGCCTTAGCCCAGATCTCATCAGGGCGGGGTTGGCCGAGGCTGTAAAGGTGGCCTTGGTCAAGGATGCTGCCTTTTTTGCGCAGCTAGAGCTTGATGCCGTTGATGCCGTCGAGGGAGACCTCTGTAAATTACAACAGATTATCCAGCA
>CANHWS010000168.1 GCA_947464365.1 Cytophagaceae bacterium
TAGCCCGGATGTATTTAGCCAACTATTGGTTGCGATCCCGATCTACTTCCTGTACGAGCTGAGCATTTTTGTCAGCCGCTCGGTCGAGAAAGGTAAGTTGGCAAAGACCAATGCTTAGATTAGGTACTTCCTGATCCAGACGGAGAACAATTTAGGCTATCAGAGGCGGCGGATCGCTATTTGCGAGATTTCTTTGGCCTCGCCTTGTTGTGAGCTTTGTTTGCTTGATTGTATTTTTTGGGATCGATCAAGGCTGGGTCTAGCTCCTTAGAGATGCGCTCGCCAAAGGGTTTGCGTAGGTAATGTTGGCATTGGGCCGTGGGGTGGGCTTTGTAGTAGGCCTCGTCCACCCCATAAGTCGAGCAGCCAAGCAACAAACTATCCGTATTAAATTGCAGGATACAGACTGGGCAGTCTATCGGTATACAACCATGCATTTGGCGGTCGTTATCGATGACAAGTTTTTTGGCTTCTACCTTAACCGGGATGGCTACAACCGCGGACATAATATTGCCGAGCATACAATAGGCCCTGATGTAAGGTAGTTTGGTGGTCCAGCCACGTGTCCGGACCAAGTCCCAACGAAAAGCCTGCTCAAAAGCAACACCTTTGGGCCTTGAGGGTTGGTTTTCCTGTATCTGTTTCAGGAAGTCCTTGTGTTCGTCAGCCTTTAGGACCTTCATCATCATTTTGATGAGCTCTTTCTCGGTAGGCATTTTGGCAAGGCCTGTTTCGACTGTGCTACTGATGGGCCCAGCTGTAGTTTTTTTTGGTCTTAAGTACTGCGCATGGCATGGTAGACCAGCTCCTAGCAAAAGGCAGCAAAACAAGATCAGATAGGCAGTAGTACGACGCATAGCTGCAAAAGTAGGCCAAACTGGGTCAAAGTCCGTACCAGCCACAGAGGTCTAACTAATCTGTATGACCATACCTGATTTGTCAATGGCCAAGCCAAGCCAATCTCAAAGTATGGGATGCTTTGGTTTTGTGCTTGTTTTTTTGGCAACTTGCTCCTAGTCCTCCCAATCAAACCCGTTACATCGAGAATGTTAAGTCACTTGGCCCAGATTCCATTAGTAAAACTTCAGCACGAGGACCATGCGCTGAGCTTTGCCATCAAGGACATGGCGGAAATAAATGATGCGCATCATGGCATGATCGAGCCACCCCATCGGCACAACTTCTATACACTGATCTGGCATAAAAGTGGTGCAGGCGTACATGTGGTGGACTTTGTGCAGTATGACTTGGCACCCAATCAGATATACTTCCTGGCCCCTGGGCAAGTGCATCAGATTATCGGTCGGGGTAGGCCAGAGGGCTGGGTATTACTCTTCACCCGTGATTTTATTGAAGAGGCAGGCTGGGCATGGCAGCAGTTTGTCCAGCTGGGACTTTATGATGCCTGCCAACAATTGCCACCTATCCAGGTTTTGCCGCCTGAGGTGGATTTGCTAGAAGGACTCATGCAGTCCATAAAACAAGAGTTTTTGGCTGAAGGCATCGAAACCAATGCGATGATTGCCTCCTTACTCCGCATGGTTCTGATAACCTGTTATCGGCATAAACAACAGCAGCTACAAGCCCCAGGTGCGTTGCTTTCCGAGTCAAATAATATAACTGAGGGACCAAGTAGTCGGCAACAGCAGACTGTACAACAGTTTATGACCTTGGTTGAGGCACAGCACCAAAAGTTACATCAAGTGGGTCAGTATGCCGAGCTGTTAAGTGTATCGGCAGGTTACCTCAATGAGTTAATCAAAAGCCATACAGGGCGTACTGCCAAGGATGTAATTATGGATCGGCTGGTGCTGACGGCCAAAAGAGAGGCACTTTTTACCGACCGCAGTAGCAAGGAAGTGGCCTTCGCCCTTGGGTTTGAGGATCCAGCTCATTTCAGCAAGTTTTTCAAGACCGCTACAGATACTACCTTTATGGCCTATAGGCAGCAGGTCCGGACGGGCACGGCTGCCGCCACTGCCTAATCTAACAGAAGCCTCTGGGTCTCAGATATGCCACCATTGCCCCGCCGGCCAACATCCAGTCGACAATACGATAACACTAGCCCACCAGTAGGAAAGCTCACGGCATGGCTCCAGACCATCCGTCCGGCCAATGTCCTGACCTCGGTGGCAGATGGCTGTGCGGGTTGGGCTGTGCTCACAACCCTGATGCCTGTTGAGGTTTTGAATTGGGGGCATCTACCGTTCTTGATGTTGATGCATGCCTTGCTCTATACAGGTGGCATCATGATGAATGACGTCTTTGATGCTGAGCTGGATCGTAGGCAGCGGCCTGAAAGACCGATTCCAAGAGGGTTGCTTAAATTGTCGATGGTACAGACCGTAGCCATTGGTTTTCAGGTCCTTGCTGTAGGTATCGGTTTGTTTGTGGACCTTTCGTATGGGCTATGGTCTTTGTTGATCATCGCAGCTACTTACCTATACAATGGTGGGGCGAAGAACCATCCCATATTGGGCCCTGCGTCGATGGGCCTATGCCGCTCTCTCAACTTTTTGTTGCCGCTCGCGATCTCCGTTGAGTTTCTGAGCTACGCCATTCCGATAGGGTTACTGCCTTTGGCCTATATCGCAGGCATCACCCTTAGCAGTCGTTATGAGGTTGAGGGTGGGAGCAAAAGGCCCCAATTGGCCGCTATAGTGCTTTATATTGGCGTCATTGCAGCCTTGACTGATCTTGCCCTTCAACAACATAAACCCTACATTGCCATTGCTTTCATTATAGGATTTGTCGTCTGGTTGATGCCAAAAGCTTTCAAAGCCTGGCAAGACCCCCAACCGATGACAATTAGAGGGGCAGTGCGCGCTGGTGTGCTAGGTCTCTTGTGGTACGATGCTGCCATTTGCGCCATTTATCAGCAATGGATCATGGGCCTTATTGTGGTTGCCCTATTGCCTATCTGTATCCAGCTGGGCAAGAAGTATAGTGTAACATAATCATCTCATTTCGAGGGTAGTTTGGATGAACGATTCGTTCTTTCAGTTGCCCTAGACTAGAACTCCCGAAAGACAAAACAAAAACGCTTATGACACTACATCGTAAACTCCGGATGGGAATGGTCGGTGGGGGCAAAGATGCCTTCATCGGTGGGGTCCACCGCATTGCCGCCTTTATGGACGGTGAGATCGACCTGGTATGTGGGGCTTTCAGCTCTAGTCCCGAAAAATCAAAAGCAAGTGGCGAGGCACTCTATCTAAAGCCTGAACGCTGCTATGGTACGTATCAAGAGATGATATTGGCCGAAGCTAAACTTCCGGTGGGCGAAAGGATGGACTTCGTGGCCATTGTGACGCCTAACAATATGCACTATGGCCCTGCTAAAATGGCCCTAGAGCATGGCTTTGCGGTGGTATGCGACAAACCAGTAGCTTTCACCCTAGTTGAGGCTGAGGAGCTTGCCCAGATTGTTGATGCCAAAGGGGCAGTCTTCGCCCTGACACATAACTACACTGGCTATCCGATGGTCAAGCAGGCCCGCACGATGGTCAAGGCAGGTGCAATCGGCAAGGTTCGGAAGGTTGTGGTCGAGTATCCGCAAGGATGGCTGGCAACACCGCTAGAGGGAACAGGACAGAAACAAGCAGATTGGCGCACCGATCCTGCTCGCGCTGGCAAAAGCTGTTGCATGGGCGACATTGGCACCCATGCCGAAAACTTGGCGGAGTATATTACTGGGCTAGAAATCGACACGCTTTGTGCTGACCTCAGCACTTTTGTCGAAGGCCGCCCGCTGGACGATGATGGCAATGTATTGCTTAGGTTCCGAGGTGGGGCCAAGGGTATTTTGTTTGCCAGCCAAGTAGCGGCAGGTGAGGAAAACAACCTCCGGATCAGGATCTGGGGCGAGACCGGTGGCCTAGAGTGGCACCAACAGGAGCCGAACACTTTGCTGGTAAAACACCTTGATCGCCCAACCGAAATCTATCGGACGGGTGGGGGATACCTTTCCCCGATTGCCCAGTTTAATACGCGCACACCTGCTGGCCATCCAGAGGGTTATCTAGAAGGTTTTGCGAACATCTACCGCAATTTTGCCTTGGCCCTGCGCCACAAGTTAGCGACTGGGTCCCTAAGCGAGGAGCACGCCAACTTCCCTTCGGTCCATGATGGAGTCAGGGGTATGAAATTCATCGATGCAGTGGTTGAAAGCAGTGCGCAGAACGGTGCCTGGATCAAGGTTTAACGATTCTGATTTGATCCTAATATCGGTTGGGGTTGTCTTGTTTTTCAAGACCAATAGCCTGCTTTGTGCAAGCCAGACACTACGTGGGTGTATCATCTTTGCGGATGGTGCACCTTTTTTTGCGCATATTCAGCAGGGCGAACAACCTATTTGGTCTCAACTTGGTCTATCTTGCAAATAGGCTGTTTGAAGGAGCCCACTTGATGTAAATCATGACCACGAAAAGATTGTTGTGTTTGCTGCTATGGATCACGAGCTCGACTTTGGTTTGGGCCCAACCAACGAAAACTCAGTCCATCATGCCCAAGTTTGGCAGCAGGTTGCAATGGCTGGTTCGGTATTTTGAAGGTAAAACCATCGAACGCTTGCAGGATGGACAACCTAGTCAAGACGTTATCAAAGCCTACCGCCTGACCAAACAAAGTGGGCAATGGCAGGTGCCGATCATCTTGCGTGGTAGGCATCTCTCCCTAATGCCGGACCTCAAAGATCTAAAATATGGCACCCAGATCGGGAGCATTGCCAATGCATCATTGCCAGTTGAGTTGCTCTCAGAGCTAGCCAAAGACCGACTGCTCATGAGTGCTGATGCAGTCAAGAAACTAGAGCCCTGCATGGAGCGTGAAAGGATCGAAACTAGGGCCGATAGGGTACAGGCTGGTATCATCAACAATACGCCCTACCTCGGTACTGGGGTCATGGTCTCGATAATAGATGTGGGGTTTGACTATTTACACCCCAACTTTTTGGATACTGCTGGCACCAGGTCACGTATCTATAAAGTTTGGGACCAACTGCGGGAACAAGGCAATCCGCCAGCTGGCTATGACTATGGCAGCGAATGGACAACGTTTCAGGATCTAGAGATCGCCCAATCTGACACGTTTACAGCCTTTACCCATGGTGCACATACTGCAGGGATTGCAGCTGGTGGAGGCTACCTAACGCAGGGCTTTTACAAAGGAATCGCCCCAGATGCAGACCTGATCTTTGTCCCAACGGATTTTTATAACGACCACGTCCTGGATGCGGTGGTTTATAGCCATGCCCAAGCCAATGCAATAGGTAAGCGCTGTGTCGTGAGCATGAGTTTTGGTGGTTGGGGCGGCCCTATGGATGGGTCTGACCTGTATGATATGGCCATGGATAGCCTCGCTACCCAACTGACGCCAAACCCGATTTTGGTAGCTGCCATGGGTAACGAAGGTGACTTTACGAGTTATGTAGAGCATACTGCCCAGTCTGGTTCGGATACGTTGCGGACTTTTTTGGGCTTTAATCGGAAGAGTAACTTCTACAATGGGGAGCCGCATACGGAGTTTTGGGCACCTCGAGGTCAGCCTATTCGGTTCAGGGTAAGTGTTTGGGACAGCACTGGGGTTTGTAAAAGGCGTTATCTTTGGCATAATACTGCACGCAATAGCCCCTACACCCTAGAACCTTTTTGGAAGGATGGTACAGATAGTTTTTTTGTTGGTATCCAGATAGATAGCAGCTATGTGACTAACCAAGCACAGCATTTTTTGCTCCATACCAAACCTTGGTCGCTTAACCACTACTTATCGGTTGAAATTGTATCACAACCTGGCGTCAAGGTTTATGGTTTCAATCCATTTTTCCAGTTTTGGGATAGGCCAGGTCGGTTTGCGAATCGAGTAACGGGTTTCTTGAACGGTATGCGGCGGAACAACTATCGAAGCCCAGGTGGTACTTGCCAATATGTGACCTCTGTAGGAGCTTATGTTTCAAGGAACAAGTTCGTCAACCTAGCAGGCAACATCCAGCTAGCACCGCCAGAGGATACGATTGTTGGGCAACTAGGGGCATTTAGCAGCCGTGGGCCAGGGCTTGGCCGGGCGGCGTTTGGGGTCAAACCAACTGTGGTGGCACCTGGTCGGATTGTATTGAGTTCGCTTAGTTCCTTCGCCAATGATGACCCAGCCATTTTGGTCCGTCAGGTGACTTATCAAAGCATTGGGTACCCTTATGGCGGTATATCAGGCACAAGCATGGCAACACCCATGGTAGGTGGAGCAGTGGCCTTGCTCCTCCAGGCCTATCCCACCCTCACTAGTGAGCAGGTGATGCGTGTTTTGGCAATGACAGCTCGTAAAGATAACTTCACTGGTCCGCTCAGGTCACCCGCCTTTGATTGGGGCTCTGGTAAGCTCGATATTGAGGAGGCAATCAGGCAAGCAGGTGCCATTACAGGCATAGACACCCCTGTCAAGCCTGCTCATTTTGCAGGGAAAACATGGGCTTTGGTGCCTAATCCTGCACTAGGTAGCGTCCGTTTGGTGTCAGATGATGGCCTCAAAAGCCAAATTTTTGTCATCAATTTCACTGGCCAAATGGTTGCACAATTGAGCCAAAACCAGTCTGAGGTGCAGTTAGACATAAGTAGTTGGCCAAGTGGTCTTTACAAAGTCATCAGGACCAACGCTCAAGGCATCCAGACGACCAGTCTAGTTGTTAGATAGGGATCTCATGGTTCCAAAATTAGGTGTGCATTATCAGGTAAGACGCTGATTAAGTTTGCCAGTACGGCTCATTGGACTACCTTTGTATCCCGTAACTAAGCATCTGCACAAGGCATTATGGCCAGCACTAAGTATATATTTGTTACGGGAGGCGTCACCTCGTCCCTCGGGAAAGGCATTATTTCTGCCTCATTGGCCAAATTGCTTCAGGCACGTGGTTACTCGGTAACCATCCAGAAATTTGACCCCTATCTCAATATTGATCCTGGAACCCTCAACCCCTACGAACATGGCGAATGTTATGTTACGGATGACGGTGCAGAGACGGATCTCGACCTTGGTCATTACGAGCGTTATCTGAACACGCCGACGAGCCGGGCCAACAACATCACAACGGGTAGGATTTATAATAACGTCATCACCCGTGAGCGTAAAGGCGAGTTTCTGGGTAAAACCGTACAGGTAATCCCCCACATTACGGACGAGATTAAACGTAATTTCTATCTCCTTGGCGAGGGTGAGCATGACATTGTAATTACTGAAATCGGTGGTTGCGTTGGTGACATTGAGTCATTGCCATTTGTTGAGGCAGTGCGTCAGGCCAAGTTCGAAAAAGATGAAAATGACGTAGCAGTCATCCACCTGACCTTGGTGCCTTACCTCAAGAGTGCAGGCGAGCTCAAGACTAAGCCAACCCAGCATAGTGTCCAGAAGTTGCTCGAAGCTGGCGTGCAGCCAGATGTTTTGGTTTGCCGTACCGAGCATCCGCTCCCAGCTGACATCCGGCGTAAGATTGCCCAGTTCTGCAACGTGAGGCTACAACACGTGATCGAGAGCATTGATGCCGAAACCATCTATGATGTTCCGCTATTGATGGAGGCTGAGCAGTTGGACCTTCGTATTTTGGAGAGGTTACACTTGCCCCAACGTCAAAATCCAGACTTAGGTCAGTGGAAGGCGTTTTTGGAGCGACACAAAAATCCGACGCAAGAA
>CANHWS010000169.1 GCA_947464365.1 Cytophagaceae bacterium
GACGGGCAATCCCCTCAACAGCCGAACCACCAATACGACCAATGCCAAGACCAGCACCTAGCGTGACTAGACCAGCACCGATTGCTGCGCCCATAGGACCATAGTTTGGAGCTTCTACAGTTGCGGTTTGTAGCAATGTGTTCAGAACGGTAGTGAACATGTTAGTAATGAATAAAGGTTTGAATGATCTACTCCTGGGCTGCTTTAAGGGTACCCATCCCCATTATCTTGACAGTGCTAAGTTGATAGCTCAACACTGGTATAGGCAATCTTAGTGAGCCTCGGCGTGCTCTTCGTGGTGGTGCTCTTCTAGCGCCTGGCCAATGAAGACCGAAGACAGCAAGGTGAAAACAAAGGCTTGGATGATCGCAACCAAAAACTCAAGGATCATCATGACACTGGCACCAACTGTGGCAATACCACCAACAGCATAGCTCTTGAACATAAACACCAGACCAATCAAGCTCAGGATGATGATGTGGCCCGCAAAAATGTTAGCGAACAAACGGATCATCAAAGCGAATGGCTTGGTGAAAATACCGATGAACTCGATCACCGCCAAGATAGGCTTCAGGATGATAGGCACACCTGGCATCCAGAAGATGTGCCCCCAATAGGTTTTGGTACCGCTGAACTGGGTGATCAGGAAGGTAAAGACGGCAAGGCACATCGTCAAGGCGATATTACCTGTCAGGTTGGCACCACCAGGCATAAGGCCCAGCAGGTTGTTGAACCAGATGAAGAAAAACACGGTCAACAAAAATGGCATGTAGCGCTCCCACTTGCGGCCAAGGTTTGGTTTGGCAACATCGTCACGCAAGAAACAGATAATGGTCTCGAACAATGACTGAATACCTTTAGGAGCTTTGCCACGGTTGGTGACATAACCTTTGGCAACCATGCTGAACACAACCAGTAGCAACAAGGCACTAACCAGCATGCTGGCGACGTTCTTGGTAATGCTGATGTCATAAAAGTCTTTGCCATCAACAGAGACTAGTTTCTCCTTTTTGCCATGCTCCAGCTTGAAACCATTATAGGTGGCACCATGCTCGTGTAGGTGAGAAGAGCTGAATACTTGCAGACCTTCGCCCTTAACGTAAACGATGACAGGCAGGTGGAGGACCAGATTGTGGGCAAACTCCCAGCTATGCGAGTCGCCAATGTGGTGATTGATGGTCTCAGCGGCGTTGTATTCGCCAGAAGCGTTGGCATCATGATCACCTTCGTGACTTGTTCCGTGGGCTTCAGAAATTGTAGCATCATGACCAGCGGCAGGCTGTGCGGCATGGGTTACTGAGGCCGAATCCGTCGTTTGGTGATTTTGGTCAGTGGCAGGCTCATTAGCTGTCACAACCAAAGAAAGCAGAAGAAATGCAACAGCAGTAAAGCCTTTCACCAAATTATCTGGAAGCCAAGAACAAAAACACGTCATATTTATTCTGATTTTTCTGGGACCGAAACCCCTAATTGCGGCGCAAGTTAGACAAAAAAGCCTTAACCTCTACCGCAGCGTAACAAGCATAGGCTAAAAAAAACCAACAAACCGCGACGATTTTTTGGTCCCAAGTCTGGGGCAACAGGTACAGGAAGGCCGCCAACGCCAATAGCGAAAACAGCATCCGGAACATCAGGGTTCCCATCTGGTACAGAAAGGCATCATCACTGTTTTTGCCCGCCATATAGGCATTGACCCGAGCCACTATAAAAGATGGAGCCGCCCCGATGCAGAGCACCACCCATATCTGGGGATGCGCCGAAGCTGGCCAAACCATCGGCACGATGGCAAAAAGCAGGATCAGCAGACCAGTCGTGATTAACCAATGTTTCATAACCTAGGGTAAAGGGGCAGTTGAGGATATAGGTGGCGTCAAGCAGCTATCAGGATCCTAACCCAATACCTATATATATAGGTGTGTAGCGTTAGGGCTTAAGGAAATCACCTTGCCCCAACCTAAGGCAGGGCGACTTGACGGCACAAAACTAGGGCTAGTCTGCCGATTCGGCAGGGTTTGAGGATAAATTAGGCCTTTGGTGTTTGACATGCGCCTTCACAACTAGGCATGGTCTTGTTTTTGAGGTGGTGCACAGGATCAGGACATAAGCCCTAACTTTACGTCCAGATTCGGTCATGCGACTGCCTTTGCGCCCGTGATCGATCCAGACTAGGGTGATACAGCCTCCTTATTGAGGCGACTACCCACAATATACAATCGGTAAGGGGGGCAACGCAACCATTACCGATATTAAATACAGACTTCCAAACCACTGAACGCCACACGGGCCCTCCCCTACGGCAACCAGAACAACTAACCCACCGGCATGGCTACCACGACCAAACGCTACGTTCACCTATACACCGAGTCTGTCCCGAACCCGAACAGCCTCAAGTTTGCCGTCAACTTCATGCTAATGCCAGAGGGCCTAGACCTAGACTTCGCCTCAAGCGCAGAGGCAGAGGGCAAATCTCCGTTGGCCTCAACCATCTTTGGCCATGAGGGTGTCGAGCGGGTTTTCTTGATGAGCAATTTCATCACGATCACCAAACAAGCTAACCTTGACTGGTCTGACCTGATTCCGAGCCTCAAGACCCTGATCAAGGACTACCTAGAGCGTGAAGAGCCGATCTTGGCTAGCCTGACTGTCAGCCAACTGGCAGAAGCCGCCCAACAAAACCAAGACACCACTGCTGACTCTGAAATCGTAGGGCAGATCAAGAAGGTGCTTGACGAATACGTCCGCCCAGCTGTCGAAAGCGATGGTGGTGCCATATCGTTCCGTTCGTTTGAAGAAGGCGTCGTCCGCGTTGAGCTCCGTGGCAGCTGCTCTGGTTGCCCTAGCAGCACCATCACCCTGCGTGACGGCATCCAACGCTTGCTGACCAATATGGTACCGGGGGTAGTTGGGGTTGTGGCTGAGGGGGTGTAGGACATTTTTAAGGATTCAGGAAAGTCCTGACACAACAAATCCTGCCAAGCAAAGTACTTGGCAGGATTTATTTTTTTGCAGAAACAGGTTAAATAACCTAACGCACCACCACCAGGCGCTGTGTTGCCACACCACCCTCAGTCATCACACGCACCACATAGCTACCTGCGGCTAATGTGCTGATATCGAGCACATCCCCTTGTAGTGTTGTAGGGCTCAATACAGTACGACCTAGTTGGTCAAGGATGGTTACTTGTTTTAGGGTACCAGCCGTCAGATGCAGTTGTACGTTGGTATTGGCAGGGTTAGGGCGCAGCGTCAGCATCGGGGATAGGGCCTTGTTGAGGCTAGTAACCGTAGGCATGGCAATCAGTTCTAAGCCTGTGGCCAAAACTGTGGTCAGCGGCATGCTAAACCCATCAAATACAGTTATTGGAGCACTAAAGCTGCTATGATTCAACCATAGTTGTGTGCCAGCGTCCATGCCCTCCAAGCTGATGGTTAGGTTTTGGTTAGCTTGGATGCGAGTAAGCGCTATTGGGACACGGGTTTGGCTAATAAGTGGTAACACATTGATTCCCATTGCGGTGCCGTTTGCAAGCAGTGTGCTGATGCCGGTGGTGGTACCTGCCATGTCTGCAGCGTCGTACTGCGTATCATAGCCAGCGGTGGCGGTGCTGTAGAAGCGGATAGCGGCCTCATCTTTCAGGCGGGTGCCAGTCATGACTTTTAGTTTGATCAGATTATCGATAGCGCCAGCGCGGAATGGATCTGCGGCTGTGCTCACGTTAGTGGCTGAGGTAGGAAGAAGGATACTCGCCCCAGGCCCATTGGCACGAACGAAGAATGCCTGACCTATCGCTACAGCCTCACGCCCGCCATTGATACCGATGCCGCCTGCAAACGAAGAGAATTGCTCCACATCGCTATTCCAAATCCAGAAGGCATTGTCCATGTTGGTACGTATGATGTTCCCATTGGTCCAGCTCAGGACAGCTGCAAATGGATTCTTGATCAGGTTAAAGCCGTTCGGGTCACCAAGGCTGCAGCCACTTGGGCAGTATTGCAGATTAAAGGTCTGATCTGCAAAGAAGGGCTGGCCAGTAAACCTGACTGCACCGCCGTTGAGCTTGGCAGTACGTAACCAGACCCGAACTCCTTCTGACGGAGCTAATTGATAAGCAGCAGATGGCGCCTTGACATAGCCTTGATTAGTGGGCCAAGTAGTGCTGTTTGGGTTATACAAATAAAGGGACGAGCCAGCCGCCACCCCATTGTTATAGGTATTGGCCGCAAATGGGTTGTTGAGCGAAAGATTGTTAACTGGGAAATGCTGGATAGGTGGACCTACATTAAACCAAGCACCACCATCAGCAAGGGTAGTAGCTGGATCGAAATAAGCCTCTATAGAGAATTGATCAGGACTTTCTTGCGTGATGCTCCCACCAGGGAAGTAACTGATGCCATGGAAACCAGCTGGGTTGTAGGGGATAATCAATTGGGCATTGGCCCCGACGAGGGAAATTTCGCTGCCTAGTTCCAAAACATTGGCCCTGAGATTCGTATTGTGGATAATAGTAGCGTCACCAGCTGGTTTTACATAAGTAGAGCACCTAATGCTGCCACTACCAAGGTAGGTTGTAATGCCAAGTCCTGTCCCGTTTGTAGGTTCTAAGCGGTCAGCAACTAGCATACCTGCCACGTTGAGATGTGTCGTGAAGACGGTACCATCCACCACAAGATTAGCGCTCGGTTCTACGCGCACACGCTCGACGTTTAGACTACCATTGAGGGTGCAGGTGCCACTAGCGATAATGATGCTATCAATGGTACCCGTAGGAACTATGTTGGTTGCCCAGAAAGCAGGGTCGTTATAGTCACCAGTTCCGTTCCATACATAAACATTGGGGCTAGGGGGGATGAGCGTGACCACAACAGCCGCAGACACTGCACTAGTACAAGTGCCGGTGATGGTCTGGACGGTGTAGCTGCCTGGCGTGCTAACAGTAATGGATTGCGTGGTTTCGCTAGTACTCCAGAGGTAGGCAAAGCCCGTGGGCGCAGACAGGGTAACAGAGCCCCCAGGAAAGATATTGACAGGTCCACTTTCGGTAATAAACGGCGCATCAAGCGGCGTACAAGTGGTGGCTGTGCTCAATGCTGCTACATTGCTTCTGTAGATACCGCCTACCTTAAAGAAATACCCCCCTATATAAACTGATGTGCCACTGATGGAGAGCGCTTTAACATTAAAATCATCTTCCACATTTGCCTTCCAGCCTGTAGCATTACCAGTGATTGCATCGAAGGCAGTTACATCCGCTACTGGCGTGCCCCTATGGAAGAGGCCAGCTATATAAACAGTGTTACCACTGAAGGCGAATGCTTCTACACCTGAATGCACAGCTGGCATCCAGTTAGTAGCCAGCCCAGTGGCAACATCTAGGGCTGCAACAACGCTCCTTGATTGTCCCCCAATGAAATCAAACCACCCTCCGACATAAACATTAGTGCCATTGACAGCTAGCGTATGTACTCTTGGGGACCCGGTAATAAAGGAGGGATTCGGATTCCAGCTAGTTGCATTGCCTGTAATGGCGTCCAGTGCAGCTATGCATTTCCTTTGTTGGCCACCTATCCTCGTAAACTCTCCACCCACAAAGACAGTGCTGCCACTGACAGCAATAGCGAATAGACTGGTACCCTGTGCGCTGTTAGAGGGATCTGGATCCCAGCTAGTTACAACGCCAGTAGTAGTTATGACGGACGCTATTTGATTTCTTGGTTGTCCTCCTACACTTGAAAAGTTTCCGATCAGATAAATAAGAGAACCACTAATCGCAAAGTCGGTCACAGAGCCATTGATATTCGCGTTCCAGCTGGTTGCATTACCGAAGATCGGATCCAGAACCGCAAGACCACGGCGTGTTAGCCCGCCTATAGTTGAGAAAGCACCACCAACGAACATCGTATTACCATCAAATTTGATAGTGGTAACGCCGCCATTAGCACCTGGATCCCAATTGGTGGCCTCGCCAGTAGTGGCATTCAGGGCGGCAATGTTGTTCCTGAGTACCCCTCCCATGCTACTGAATGACCCGCCTACGAAAACGCTGGTGCCAGTAACGCATAGTGTATACCCCTTCCCATTGTCACCAGGATTCCAACTAGTAACCACACCCGTTGCTAAATCCAAGGCTGCGACACTGCTCCTGCTTTGGCCCCCGATGCCTAGATTCTCACCCCCAACATAGAGGGTGGTACTAGTGGCCGCAAGAGCGTAGACAATACCTGTAGCACCTGGGTTCCAACTGAGGGAGGCATCACCTGTAGTAATATTTAGGGCCGCAATGTTTTGCCTAGCTTGTCCACCAAGATTGGAAAAATGCCCTCCTACATAGACAGTAGGGCCATGGATAGCTATGGCAAATACTCTACCATTGGCATTCGGGTTCCAAGTGGTCGCTCCGCCAGTGCCAGTGGCAACTAAAGCAGCTATACCTGATCTTACTGCTCCGCCAATTGTGCTGAATTGCCCCCCTGCATAGACATTACTGCCATTGATTGCTAGGGTAAACACAAATCCATCGGCATTCGGGTTCCAGGTTGTAGCAGCGCCAGTACTGGCGTCCAATGCAGCAATGTAGTTCCGGGGTTGCCCGCCTATGTTACTGAATTCTCCACCAGCATACACATTTATGCCACTTACTGCTAGGGTTAGTACTGTTTCATTTGCACCGGGGTTCCAGCTTGTGACAGCACCTGTGGTAGCGTTTAATGCTGCAATCCGGTTTCTAAATTGCCCCCCGATAATGGTAAAGTCACCACCAACATAGACCGTTGTGCCGTTAACGGCAATAGCTTTTACGATATTATTGGCGAACACATTCCAACTCAAATCAAGCGTTTGGTCTGGCAAAATATGCGCAAAGTTTTTCCTATTGACATTTCCTACTTTGTCAAAATTGCCTCCGATGTACCACCCACCGCTACCATCAGGCGCAGAGGCAAATACCTCTCCCTGGATCTGCAAGGCTTGACCATTTACCTCACCTGTTGTGGTAGAGACAGAAACACCACTACCAGTCCTAGGCCCTACATAGGAAAACGACCCGCCTATATAAACGGTATTGCCATTTCTTACGACTTCGTTCACTTGGCCATTGATCATCCACAGGTCTGGTTTGTAGTCTGGTGCTTCAAACTGGGCATGCACAACTGTGGATAAAATTGCTAAGAAAAATAAGAGTGCGTACTTGATCATCAGTTCAAGGTTTAGTTCGTAACGAATGTAAAACTGAAACTCATAACAGATTACCCTGTTTGTTAAATATACATTAACAGAATATTAAGTTTGTATTAACAAATTGGACCGCCAAACCACAACTGTAGTGGACACCTAAATTTTAACTACTGTAAAGCCACCTTAGCAATGGTGGAATGGGTGTTGGTGTCCGGTCTTTATATTGACTAGGAGCACCATCACCCTGCGTGACGGTATCCAACGCTTGCTGACCAATATGGTACCTGGGGTAGTGGATGTTGTTGCGGAGGGGGGGTAAGGTAATTTGTCCCATATTTATCCATAACCAATTACAAAATTCCCGCATACCTCCCACCCATTCCAACCCTAGAGCCATGGTGGGGGTCTAGCGCCTAGATGCCCCAAGCCGAGGACCCCATATTGCCCCTAGAAGCCCAAGCCCTGCTGCGGGACCTGCACC